>CAZQDP010000001.1:0-96931 GCA_964592375.1 uncultured Eubacteriales bacterium
GGTTTTTTGTAAGGATACCTATAAACCTCTCCTATGGCGATGAACAAATAGCGTGCCCTAAAAAACACGTTAGCAACCTTTGCAACCGGAAAAATGAGCATGCCTTGCGCAGTGGGCATGGCAGATGGCCACGGCAAGTGCATCTGCCGTATCATCCGGCTTTGGCACTTTATCCAGTCCAAGCAAGGTTTTAATCATTTGCTGTACCTGAATTTTATCCGCCCTGCCATATCCGGTTACCGCTTGCTTGATTTGCAGCGGGGTATACTCGAAAATGGGTAGATTTTCATTCACCGCGGCAAGCAGGATAACGCCACGTGCCTGGGCTACTGTCATGGCAGTTTTGGTATTGGTATTGAAAAACAGCTCCTCCACTGAAAGTGTATCTGGCGTATGCTCATGTATCAGCAGTCGAAGCTCACTGTATACGGTTTTCAGCCGCTGTGACAATAGGGTGCCTGCGGGCGTTGTAATGGCGCCGTAAGCGATGGTTCTGAATTTGTTGCCGTTATACTCTACAATGCCATATCCCACGATGGCAATCCCCGGGTCAATCCCCAAAATAATCATATTTTCCTCCGATAAATTAAAAAAAGTTCTTGTAAAATGAAGAAATTTTTAGTATAATACATTGGATAGTAATCTATTATATTTATTGTACTAAAAAAAAGGAGGAATTTCAAGTGGCAAAAGAAAAAGTTATATTGGCATATTCAGGAGGTCTTGACACCTCTATTATTATACCATGGTTAAAAGAGAATTACGATTATGAGGTTATTGCCATGGCAGGGGATGTAGGGCAGGGGGAAGAATTAGAGCCATTGCATGAAAAAGCCATGAAAACAGGTGCAAGCAAATTATATATTGAAGATTTAACGGAAGAATTTATCACCGACTTTATATATCCGACCATCAAAGCAGGCGCAATTTATGAAGGCAAGTATCTTTTAGGTACCTCCTTCGCACGTCCGTGCATTGCCAAAAGGCTTGTTGAAATCGCCCGCAAGGAAGGCGCAGTGGCCATTTGTCACGGTGCAACAGGCAAAGGCAATGACCAGGTGCGATTTGAACTGACTGTAAAGGCACTCGCTCCCGATTTGAAAATCATCGCTCCATGGAGGATATGGGACATCCGTTCTAGGGAAGATGCCATTGACTATGCAAACGAGAGGAACATCCCCATTCCCGTCAGCAAGAAAGACAATTACAGCATGGACAGGAATATATGGCATTTAAGCCACGAGGGAGCGGATTTGGAAGATCCCTGGAATGAGCCGCAGTACGATAGGATTTTGAAGCTCATTACCCCGCCGGACAAAGCACCTGCAGAAGGGGAATATGTAGAGATAGAATTTGAAAAAGGCATTCCCGTCAAGGTAAACGGCAAAAAGCTCTCTCCAATAGCGCTGCTCACGCTGCTCAATGAAATTGCCGGCAGAAATGGGGTTGGCATTGTAGATATGGTAGAAAACCGCTTGGTGGGTATGAAAAGCAGAGGTGTGTATGAAACGCCAGGAGGAAGCCTGCTTTATTTCGCACACCAAGAGCTTGAATATCTTTGCCTTGATAGAATGACCTTAAAATACAAGCAACAGACTGCCATTCAATTTGCGGAACTGGTGTATGACGGTAATTGGTTTACTCCTCTTCGCGAAGCACTCAGCGCTTTTGTGGACAGCACGCAGCAAACGGTTACAGGGGTGGTTCGCTTAAAGCTTTGCAAAGGAATGATTTTCGTTGCGGGAACAAAATCCCCTTATTCGTTATATAATGAAGAAATCGCAACGTTTGGACGTGACGAGGTGTACAATCAAAAAGATGCGGAGGGCTTTATCAATCTCTTTGGTTTGCCGCTGAAGGTTCGTGCACTCATGCTTGAAAAACACAATGGGAGGGGCTAAGGCGCCATGAAATTATGGGGCGGAAGGTTTCAAAAGAATACGGATCAAAAGGTGGATGATTTTAATTCCTCCATTGCGTTTGACGCTCGGATGTACAAGCAGGATATTTCGGGAAGCGTCGCCCATACAAAAATGCTTGCAAAGCAAGGAATTATCGGTACCGAAGATGCAGAGGCGATCATTGACGCACTTTTGCACATTCTTTCAGACATTGAGAGCGGCAAGGTGGAATTTTTGTCGGATGCGGAAGATATCCATATGAACATAGAAAAACTGCTCACCGATCGTATTGGTCTCGCTGGAAAGAGGCTACATACCGCACGGAGCAGAAATGATCAAGTGGCGCTTGATCTGCGAATGTATTTGATGGAAGAAGCAGCGATTATCAAGGGTCTCATTTCATCGGTTGCGTCGTCCCTGCTGAGCATTGCAGAGGAAAATACAGATACTATTATGCCGGGCTACACCCATCTGCAAAAGGCGCAGCCCGTCACCTTTGCACATCATATGATGGCGTATTTTGAAATGTTTAAAAGAGACTTGCAGCGACTTTCCGACTGGAAGGGACGCACCAATATTATGCCGCTGGGTTCCGGCGCCCTTGCAGGGACAACCTACCCTATTGATAGGGAATATACCGCAGCGCTTTTGGGATTTGACAGCGCATGCCTCAATAGCATGGATGGGGTGAGCGATCGTGATTTTGTCATCGAGCTGTTATCCTGCCTTTCTATGCTCATGATGCACCTTAGCAGATTTTGTGAAGAGCTTGTACTATGGAGCTCCCATGAGTTTTCGTTTGTGGAAATGGATGATGCCTTTTCAACCGGCAGTTCCATTATGCCGCAGAAGAAAAACCCAGATGTGGCAGAGCTTGTTCGCGGCAAAACCGGAAGGGTGTATGGTAGTCTTGTGGCGATGCTCACCGTGATGAAGGGATTGCCCCTTGCATACAACAAAGATATGCAGGAAGATAAGGAAGCGGTATTTGACGCTGTGGATACAGTAAAAATGTGTCTGCCTGTATTTGAAGGTATGATTTCCACCATGAAAATCAATCGTAGCATCATGCTTAGCGGGGCAGGCGGAGGGTTTACCAATGCAACGGATGTGGCAGATTATCTTGTAAAAAAAGGTTTGCCTTTTCGTCAGGCACATGAAATTACCGGGAAAATGGTATTTTATGCTACGGAGCAAAAAAAACAGTTACAGGAGCTTACGCTGGAGGAATACGGCATGTTTTCAGAGGTGTTTGACAGCGGCGTGTATGATGCTTTGCGTCTTGAGGCTTGCGTTCAAATGAGAAAGGCGACCGGCGGCCCGTCACCGGAGGCAGTTCGATGCAGCATAGCTTTAGGCAGAGAATTTTTAGCAAAACTATAAAAGAAAGCGGAATGATTTGTGGAATATGTGATCTTTGATCTTGAATGGAACAGGGACTATACAGACATCAACAATAAATGTCCGGATGAAATTATTGAAATAGGCGCAGTGAAAATAGATATGGAGAATAAGCGGCAGAGCGAATTTCATTCTTATATTAAACCGAATATCTATCAAAGTGTTAATCGTGATATTAAAAAGCTTACGGGTATTACCGATGACTTGCTGGATTTAGGCATTCCTTTTTCTGAAGCAATACAGCATTTTAAAGCGTGGGTTGGCGAGGGGAATATACTCATGAGCTGGGGAACGGATGATTTGCCGATTCTCCGCAGCAATAGCCTGTTCTACAATCAAAGTGAGACGTTTACTTATCTTAATCTCTATATTGATTTGCAATATTATGTGGTCAAGTCGCTGATGAGCGGAACGAGGCAAATTGGCCTTACCAAGGCAGCAGATAGCTTAGGTATTTCATATGATGTAAAGGGACTACACAGTGCTATTGCAGATGCATTATTATCCGGTGAAATATTTAAAAAGGTTTATGCCGGCGCCAACATTCGGTATTTTATTATGGACGGCGCAAAAGCCGGTCGACCGCATAATGAAATGAGCTTTAAGCACAGCATCATTTCTGATTTTTCAGATGCCAAAATCGACAATAAGCAATTTAAAATCATCTGCCCCATATGCGGCAAGATTTTGAAAAATAAATATGGCTGGGCTTATGCACACAATCGATTTAAAACAATGTCCATGTGTGATGTTTGCGAGGAAATCATTATTTGCAGTTTAGAGCTGAGCATTGATGGTGGCGGTAAAATTGTATATGAAAAAACAGTGAAGAAAATATCGGGCAGAACAGTGAAAAAAATGCTCTTTAAAGGAGATTAAGCATATGGTATATATTGCACCGCTTGCAAAGCTGATTGAACAGTTTGCGAAAATGCCGGGAATCGGTTCGAAAACCGCTGCCAGATTGGCATTTTATGTACTGCGTATGCCAGAGCAGCAAGCCGATGCGCTTTTGCAAGCCATAGAGCAAGCCAGGCTGAAGATCAAATATTGCACGATATGCAAAAATTTAACCGATACCGACCCTTGCGGTATATGCTCAGACCATAAGCGCAGCATGGATATGATTTGCGTGGTGGAAAGCGTCAAGGATGTGATTGCCATTGAAAAAACAAAAGAATATAGTGGAATGTATCATGTCCTGCACGGCGTGATATCTCCCATGGATAATATCGGGCCGGAGCAGCTACACATCAAGGAACTGGTTTCTCGGATGACACCGGAAATAAAAGAGGTCATTGTGGCCACCAATCCAACAGTAGAGGGCGAGGCCACTGCCATATATATTTCAAGGCTACTTCATCCCTTGGGTGTGAAGGTCACTAGAATTGCGTATGGTGTGCCGATGGGTGCCGATCTTGAATATGCAGATGAGATTACACTCGGCAAGGCCATTGAAGGCAGAAGAGAAATATAGTTTATAAGGATAAGAGGGCTTATGCAAACAGTTTGTGTACACATTTATTATGGAGACGGCAAAGGAAAAACAACTGCGGCTGTGGGGCTTGCGCTCCGTGCAAAGGGTGCCGGCATGAAGGTGAAATTTATGCAATTCTTAAAAGGGTTGCCATCTAGTGAGGTTACGATGCTAATAAACGCGGGAATTGAAGTGGTAAGGACGCCTTGCGTGGTTGGTTTTTATCCCTTTATGAATGATGCGGAAAAAAGAGAATGCGAAGAAGCCCAAAGAGCATGTATTTTGGAAGCCATCAGCACCTTGCAATCAAAACAGCACCAAATGCTGATTTTAGATGAAGCACTGGATCTTGTAAGCCTTGGAATTGCAAGTGAGCAGGAAATGGAAGCGTTAGCCGATATGCACAGCTGCGCGGAAATTATTTTTACCGGACATACAACTTGGCCCGGCATTTGCGAAAAGGCAGATTATATTAGCGAAATCAAAAGTATCAAAAATCCATACGACAAAGGACAAAAGGCGCGTTGTGGAATTGAGTTTTAATAGGGAAGGAACGTGAAAGAGTTGTCATACGAACAAGCCATTGCAGGTAGAGTATCTCACCTGAAAGCTTCTGCAATCCGAGAAATATTTAAGCTTATCGGCCAGGCCGATATCATTTCAATGGCCGGCGGAGCACCTGCACCTGAAAGCTTTCCGGGGGAGGAGCTCTCTCAAATTGCAGCGGATATACTAAAAAATTCTCCGCAAATTGCACTGCAATATGGTACAACCGAAGGATATGTGCCTCTGCAAGATATGGTGCGAGAACGCATGAGAGCAATCGATTGCTATAAGGAGAATGATGAACTCATTATCGTGAGTGGTGGCCAGCAGGGCATTGATTTTACGCTAAAAAGCATGGTGAATGATTTTGAGGGAGTCATCGTTGAGGAGCCTTCTTTTATTGGTACGCTCAACTCCGCAAGGTCTTACAATGCAAAACTTTTTGGTGTACCCGTTTTAGAGGACGGCATGGACCTTGACATGGCAGAGGAAATTCTAAAAAAAGAAAATATAAAAATCATATATACCATTCCAACTTTTCAAAACCCCTCCGGTATTACCATGTCTTTGGAAAAAAGAAAACGCCTGCTTGCACTAGCTGAAAAGTATGATGTATACATCATTGAGGATAATCCATACGGCGAATTGCGTTTTAGCGGCGATTGCGTACCCAATATTAAATCTCTAGACACAAATGGAAGGGTTATTTATGTAGGCTCCTTTTCGAAGATTCTATCACCAGGTCTTCGCCTTGGCTGGACGGTTGCACCCGCTCCCATATCGGATCGCATTGCAGTGGTGAAGCAGGTGAGCGATGTGCATACCGCACTGCTAAACCAAATGATGGCAGCAGAATTCATGCGCAGGTATTCCATGGAAGAGCATATTGAAAAGCTATGTAAAATGTACAAAGAGCGCTGCGAGATGATGCTTGCCAGTATGGAACAATATTTTCCGGATAATGTTCAGTATACTCGGCCATGCGGCGGTATTTTTATATACTGCACGTTGCCAAAGGGGTCTAATACCATTGAATTGTTTGCAAAAGCACTGGAAAAAAAGGTCGCTTTTGTACCCGGTCACACCTTTATGGTGGATATTGATACGCCTGCAAACACATTTAGGCTCAATTATTCTGCCATCAATCCTCAAAATATCGACAAGGGTATTCGGATTTTATCTGAGGTTATCAAAGAAAATATTAAATAAAGGATTTAGATAATATGGAAATAGAACAAAAATATAAAAAGAGAATTTTTAGCGGTGTGCAACCTTCGGGTACCATCACCTTGGGGAATTATTTGGGCGCTATCAAAAATTGGGTGGCCTTGCAAGACGAATATGAATGCATTTATTCGGTTGTGGATTTGCATGCCATTACCGTTCGTCAGGAACCATCCCAGCTGCGCATGCGGTGTATGGAGCTTTTGGCAATGCTGCTTGCTTGCGGCATTAATCCGGATAAAAGCTTGCTTTTTATTCAGTCACAGGTGCCTGAGCACGCTCAGCTTGCGTGGATTTTGAGCACATATACGCAAATGGGCGAATTGCAGAGAATGACACAATTCAAGGATAAATCTGCAAAGAATGAAAACAATATCAATGCGGGATTATTTACATATCCTATTCTTATGGCGGCGGATATTTTGCTCTACCTTGCGGAGCTTGTGCCGGTAGGAGAGGATCAAAAACAGCATTTGGAGCTTACGCGTGACGTGGCTCAACGTTTTAACAGTGTGCATGGGGATGTATTTAAAATTCCTGAGCCATATATCCCAAAGGTGGGTGCAAGGGTCATGAGCTTGCAGAACCCACTTTGTAAAATGTCAAAATCAGATGAAAATGCCGCAGGATATATTTCACTTTCAGATACCACCGATGTAATCATTAAAAAGTTCAAAAGAGCGGTGACGGATTCCGAGGCAGAAGTGGTATTTCGCGCAGGCAAGGACGGTATTTGTAATTTGATGAGTATATACAGTAGCGTCAGCGGACGGAGTATTAGCCAAATCGAATCTGATTTTTCGGGTAAGGGATATGGCGATTTTAAATCTGCAGTGGGTGAGGCAGTGGCGGAGCACATCAGGCCTGTGCAAGAAAAATATGCAGATTATCTCAAGAACAAAGATTATTTGAATGAAATATGTGCAAAAAGTGCACAGAGTGCAAGCCGCTTGGCAGGTAGAACATTGAGTAAGGTATATAAAAAAGTAGGCTTTGTATTGCCGGGTTAATTTTGCGCCTTGCATCTAAAAGGCTTTTTAAGAAGGGTGAACTGATATGGCGGGTAATTATCTTCATATTGTATTTACGGTGGCAGTCGCATTTCTTGTCACTTATGCATCAATGCCGTTTGTTCGCATTATTGCAAAAAAAATTGGCGCGGTGGACGTACCAAAGGATGACAGAAGAATGCATAGCCAACCCATTCCAAGATTGGGTGGGCTTGGCATCTTTTATGGATTTGTGGTCAGTCTGCTATGCTTTTTGGATATTTCAGGGCCTTTTTTAGGTATTTTTATTGGCAGTATCATTATTGTCACGTTGGGTGCTGTGGATGATATCAAGCAACTGAGTGCACCTGTAAAATTTATTATACAGCTGCTTGCAGCTTCTGTTGCCGCCTATTCAGGTCTCATGATTCGGTTTATTTCCGTACCGGAGTTTATTAGCCCGAGTGGTATCATAACCATGCCGGACCCTGTGGCAGCTACGGTGTCGGTATTATGGATTGTGGGAGTGACCAATGCGGTGAATTTAATTGATGGGTTGGATGGCTTAGCGGCAGGTGTATCTGCCATTTGTGCCCTTTCGATGATGTTTGTGGCCATCATTAATGTGAATTTACCCATCGCAATTTTAGCAGCGGCAGTTGTGGGAAGTTGTTTTGGGTTCTTGCCCTACAACCTCAATCCTGCCAAAATGTTTATGGGGGATGCTGGAGCACTGTTTTTGGGATTTGTACTTGCGTGTATGTCGGTACAAGGACTGTTTAAGGTGTATGCCGTTATTTCCTTTGTCATTCCATTTCTGATTTTGGGGTTACCCATTTTCGATACAATATTTGCCATTATTCGAAGACTGCTCAGCGGTAAGCACATTATGGCACCCGACAGAGGACATTTACATCACCGATTGATGGATATGGGATTTAGCCAAAAGCAATCCGTCTTGATTTTGTATTCTGTCAGCGGTCTGCTTGGGCTCTCTGCCATCATCATGGCGAGTAGCGGTACCTTAAAAGCAGTATTTTTGATTTTTTCCGTTGTTTTGTTTGTGATGATCGGAACATATTTTTCGGATAAACCGGATGCAGGTAATTATGAAAGGGGAGAAGAAAATGAATAAGCTGAAGGTGATGACGGTATTCGGAACAAGACCCGAAGCCATTAAAATGGCACCGCTTGTCCTTGAACTTCAGAAGGATGAAAGAATAGAAAGTACCGTCTGCGTGACCGCACAGCATCGGCAAATGCTGGACATGGTGATGGAGATGTTTCATATTCATGCAGATTTTGATTTAAATATTATGAGAGATCGGCAGTCCTTAGCAGGCATAACAACAAGGGCTATTGATGGTATTAACGGCGTTTTACAGGAATACAAACCGGATGTGGTGCTGGTGCATGGGGATACCACAACGACCTTTGCAGGTAGCATTGCGGCTTTTTATAATCAAATAAAGGTGGGGCATGTGGAAGCGGGACTTCGAACGTATGATAAGTACTCGCCTTATCCAGAGGAAATGAACAGGCGCCTCACCGGTGTGATTGCGGACTTTCATTTTGCGCCCACAATGAAAAACAAAAACAATTTATTAAATGAAGGCACCAATGAGAATGGCATTTACATTACCGGCAATACGGTAATCGATGCACTTCGTTATACAGTTCATCAAGACTATCACTTTAAAAATGAAGCGCTTAATCTTATTGATGTTCAAGATAAAAAAGTGATTTTAGTAACGGCCCACAGACGGGAAAACTTAGGTGAGCCACTTGAAAACATTTGCAGGGCATTGGTTCGAATTGTTGCTGATCATCCCGAGTGCATCGTGATTTATCCTGTGCATTTAAACCCTGCTGTTCGAGATACAGTAAATGGCATCATGGGTGGTAAGAGCAGAATACATTTAATCGATCCGTTGGATGTGGATGAGCTTCATAATTTAATGCAACGGGCATATTTGGTGATGACCGATTCAGGCGGGCTACAAGAGGAGGCTCCTTCGCTGGGCAAGCCGGTTCTTGTACTGCGTACCGAAACGGAGAGACCGGAAGCGGTAGAGGCAGGCACGGTAAAGCTTGCAGGATGCGATGAAAACACAATTTACAATATGGCAAAAGAGCTTCTTTGCAGTAGCGAGGCGTATGAGAAAATGGCAAAGGCAGCAAATCCATATGGAGATGGCAATGCTTCCAGGCGAATTGTGGATGCTTTGCTCTATGAATTTGGCATGACAAAAACAAGACCGCAGGATATTGTGGTATAGAAAAAAGGGGGATTTCTCATGGACTACAAATTTATGTACAGATATTGGCTTGAACACCCGGCAGTAGATCAAAACACAAAAAACGAACTGCTTCAAATAGAAAATGATGCGCAAGAAATCCAAGAGAGATTTTATAAAGATTTAGAGTTTGGTACAGCCGGCATGCGCGGAATCTTAGGATATGGCACTAACCGAATGAATGTATATACGGTTCGAAAGGCAACCCAAGGGCTTGCGGAATATATTTTGAGTATGGGCGCATCGGCGGCGGAAAAGGGTGTTGCCATTTCGTATGACTCTCGCATGAATTCAGAGCTTTTTGCGATGCAAGCGGCTTGTGTGCTTACTGCAAATGGGATCAAAGCTTATTTATCCGATACCCTGCGGCCGGTTCCGATTTTATCCTTTGCAGTCCGCCATCTTACTTGCCAAGCAGGCATTATGATTACAGCTAGCCACAATCCCCCAAAATATAACGGATATAAGGTATATGGAGATGATGGCAGCCAGCTTTCTCCTGCGGTAGCCGATAAGGTATTAGAAGTGATTTATCGCACGGATATATTTAATGATGTCAAGACGCATACCCCCGAGCAGGCAGCACAATCTGGCCTTTTAAAGATTGTGGGTAGTGAGATTGACGAGGCATATTATACGCAGGTTTTAAGGCAACAAATTAATCCTGAGGCAATTTCGGTTGTGCAAAACAGCTTAAAAATTGTTTACACGCCCCTGCATGGCACAGGTAATATTCCCGTGCGAGAAGTATTAAAGCGCATTGGCGTAAAAAATGTATATTTGGTAGATTCTCAGGTCCAACCGGATGGAACCTTCCCGACTGTGAAATCCCCAAATCCGGAGGAAAAAGAGGCGCTTACCCTGGGTATTGAGCTTGCTAAAAGAGAAGGGATAGACATTGTTATCGGCACGGATCCCGACTGCGACCGAATTGGAGTTGCAGTGCGCAAAGAAGATGGGGAGTTTGAGGCACTGACAGGAAATATGGTTGGCATTTTGCTAACAGAATATATTTTAGCCGGCAGAAAGCTTGCAGGGCGGCTGCCATCAAACGGCGTGGTGATTAAAACGGTGGTCACCAGCTATATGACGGATAAAATATGCCGTGCATACGGCGTTGAGCCTGTGAATGTGCTCACCGGATTTAAATTTATCGGCGAAAAAATCAAGGAATACGAAGAGAATAACAACTACAAAACCTATCTATTTGGCTTCGAAGAAAGCTATGGGTACTTGGTAGGCACTTACTGCCGAGATAAGGATGCGGTTGTCGCTTCAATGCTGGTTGCAGAAATGGCGGCGTATTATAAAATGCGCAATATGACGCTATTAGATGGCCTTGATGAGCTATATCAAAAATATGGCTATTATGTAGAAAAACTCATGTCCATTACCTTTGAAGGCATGGATGGTGCAGATAAAATGAAAGCCATTATGGAAAAAATACGAAATCTTCCACCAAAGCAAATCGGAGGCATTGATGTCACCTTTATGAACGATATTCAACGCGGAAAGCGAACCGATATGCGCACCGGTGCTGTCTCGGCAATTGATTTGCCCGCATCGGATGTTTTGCGCTTTGAAATGGAGGATGAAAACTGGGTAGCCGCAAGGCCTTCCGGTACAGAGCCTAAAATAAAGTTCTATGTGGGTGTGAAGGGCAATGATAAGCAGCATGCACAGGAGATTGCCGGGCAAATTATGGAGGATGTTAGGCGCATCACACAAGAATAATGAAGTTTTAACAAGCGGAAAGGATGGATAAGCATGAAAATCGCATTACAACTATACACATTAAAGGAGCATACACGGGAGGATATGTTTGGGGTGCTTGAAAAGGTGGCAGCCGCCGGATTTGACGGTGTGGAGTTTGCCGGTTATATGGGTATAGAGGCCTGTGCTATGAAAGCAAAACTGGATGAATTGGGACTTTGTGCCATTAGCTCGCATGTAGGCATACAGGCATTAGAGGAGAATTTTGACGCGGAGCTTGCCTATTGCAAAACACTTGGCATCAAATATATGATTTGCCCATATGCAAAACCCGAGACCATGGAACAGTGCCTAACGCTTGCACAAAAGCTTAGTGCATGGGGCGAAATCGCCGCAAAGAGCGGCATTAAACTTGGTTATCATAATCATGCCTTTGAATTTATGAAAATAGATGGCGAATATGCTTTGGATATTATATTTAAGCATGCAGACCCTATTCATGTAGTCTGCGAATTTGATACCTACTGGATATACAAGGGTGGAGAAAATCCGGTGGATTATATCGGGAAATACAGTGGACGCTGTCCTCTGGTACATGCAAAAGACATCGCAAAGGATGGCGAAGGGGATACAGAAGCCGGTAGCGGCCTCATCGATTTTGTATCCGTTGTAAAAGCCGGTGGCAATGTGGAGTGGCTCATTGCAGAACAAGAACGCTTTGACAAGGATCAGTTCGAGAGCATTCAAATTTCATGCGACAATTTAAAGAGATTATTTTAAATCATGAAGGCGGTAAAGGTTCATGGAAAAAATAAGAGCAATCAAAGGAACACATGATATCCTGCCTCAGGAAGTGAGCAAGTGGCAGTATATTGAAGGGATCATTAAGGATATATGCGAAAACTTTGGGTATAGCGAAATCAGAGTGCCGGTATTTGAGTATACTGAGTTATTCTGCCGAGGTGTGGGGGATACCACCGATGTTGTACAAAAGGAAATGTATACCTTTTCGGATAAAGGCGGCAGAAGTTTAACGCTACGCCCCGAGGGGACCGCAGGTGTGGTGCGAAGCCTCATTGAACATAGCTTATATGCAGGAGCCCTTCCGATTAAGCTTTATTATTTGATGACCTGTTATCGCAATGAAAATCCCCAAGCCGGAAGGTTTCGGGAGTTTCGTCAGTTTGGTATTGAGCTTTTTGGTGCAAGCAGTCCCAAAGCGGATGCAGAGGTCATTTCTTTGGCCGTCACCCTGCTCAAAGAAGTGGGACTGCAAAAGCTAAGCGTGCATATCAATAGCATCGGGTGCCCGGAGTGTAGAACCCAATATAATCATGTGTTAAAACAATATTTAGAAGGAAAAAGTGATTCGTTGTGCGGCCTATGCAAAGAGAGAATGCAACTAAATCCCCTGCGCGTATTAGACTGCAAGAACGAGCAATGCGGGGTGGTTGCGGATACTGCCCCTCGTTTGTGGGAATATATTTGCGAGGAATGTAAAAATCATTTTATACAGGTAAAGGATCAGCTTACCGGCATGGGAATAGCTTATGAAATTGACTATGGTATTGTTCGTGGGCTGGATTATTATACAAAAACAGTTTTTGAAATCAAATCCTGTAGTTTAGGTGCTCAAAGCACGGTGTGCGGCGGCGGCAGATATGATAATTTGGTTACGCAGCTTGGGGGACCGGCTCTGCCCGGCATTGGCTTTGGACTTGGCATTGAACGCTTGCTTCTTTGCATGGAAGCGGAAAATGTGCAAATGCCGAGCATGCGCACAGCGGATATTTACATTGCAACCATGGGAGAGGCAGCACAGCGCTTTGCAACCTTAGCGGTCTTTCAATTAAGGCAAAAGGGCTGTAGTGCGCAAATGGACTATATGGATCGCAGTTTAAAAGCACAGATGAAATATGCTGATAAAATTGGCGCAAAATATACCATTGTCATTGGGGATAATGAACTGGCAAGCGGCCGCGCAGAAATGAAAAACATGGCAAGCGGCGAAAAAGAAGCAGTGGCACTGGATGACTTTGAAAAATGGAAATGGTAGGCGCAGTTTAGATTGATTGTAGCGGCATTGCACTCGAAACCTTTTCAAAAGGCAAGTGTAGCGGCGAGGATATATTTTTACGTAGCGAAAGGATGAAAAATGCATGGAAAATCTTGTAGGACTTCAAAGAACCTGCTTATGCACCCAGCTATCCAAAGCGGATGTTGGTAAAACCGTCACGATGATGGGATGGGCGCAGAAGGTGAGAGATATTGGGCAGCTGGTGTTTATTGACCTGAGGGACAGAAGTGGTATTCTTCAGCTTGTAATCGAACAAACTGATTTGGCACTACTGGAAAAAGCCAAGGGTGTTCATATTGAATATGTCGTAGCGGCAGTGGGCAAGGTGCGCCCGCGCGCGGGGGGCGGCATAAACCCAAAGCTGCCAACAGGGGAGATAGAGGTTGAGGTTTGCGAGCTACGCATACTCAGCAAGTCAGATCCACTTCCCATGCAGTGGAACGAGGAAGGAAATGTAAGAGAGGAGCTCCGCCTGAAATACCGATATTTGGAGCTTCGTCGCCCCAAGCTACAAGCCAATATTCTACTGCGTCATCGCATTGCTAAGCTTGCAAGAGATTACTATGATCAAAATGGGTTTATTGAAATAGAAACACCGATTTTAACCAAAAGCACACCGGAGGGAGCAAGGGATTATCTGGTGCCAAGCCGTGTGCAACCGGGAAAATATTATGCATTGCCTCAGTCTCCTCAGCTGTACAAGCAGCTTTTAATGCTATCCGGCTTTGATCGGTATATGCAAATTGTAAAATGCTTCCGCGATGAGGATTTAAGAGCAGACCGGCAACCGGAGTTTACCCAAATTGACCTTGAAATGTCCTTTGTGAACATGGATGATGTTATTGATGTAAATGAACGGTTTATGCAGCTTTTATTTCAAGAAATACACAATATAAGCCTTCCCCTTCCACTTCCGAGAATGGTATATCAGGATGCTTTAGAGCAGTATGGCTCAGACAAGCCGGATATTCGATTTGATATGAAGCTTATCAATATTACGCCTCTTGTACGCGACTGCGGATTTAAGGTGTTTTCCGATGCCGCGGCCACAGGTAGCGTTCGTCTTATCAATGCCAAATCACTTGCTGGGCGAATTTCAAGGAAGGAAATTGATAGCTTAGGTGAATATGTGAAGACTTATCGGGCGAAAGGTCTGGCTTGGATTATGCTTAGCGAGGATGAAATCAAATCTCCCATAGCAAAGTTTTTAAGCCAAGAACAGATGGAAGCAATCCTTCTGGCGGCAGGTGCCGAAAAAGGGGATGTACTTTTCATTGTAGCGGATAAAGATGCGGTGGTATTTGATGCTCTTGGCAATTTGCGTTGTGAAATTGCAAAGCGATACGATTTCATTGATAAAAGTCAGCATGGTTTGCTCTGGGTAACGGAGTTCCCACTTTTTGAATATGACGAAGAAGAAAATAGATATGCGGCAAAGCATCATCCGTTTACATCGCCGATGGATGAGGATATCGATTTACTAGAAACAGACCCTGCCGCAGTGCGTGCCAAAGCATATGATATCGTGATGGGCGGCGTAGAAATTGGCGGCGGCAGCATTCGAATTTACGATAGCACCCTGCAGCAACGCATGTTCCAGGCACTTGGTTTTACCACGGAGGATGCAATGGATAAATTTGGATATCTTATCGAAGCCTTCCATTATGGTACGCCACCGCACGGAGGCATGGCATATGGACTGGACAGGCTGGTGATGCTGATGGTGGGCGAAGAATCAATTCGTGATGTCATTGCATTTCCAAAGGTGCAAAATGCGTCGGAGCTGATGACCGGTGCACCTACGCACGTGGATCAGAAGCAGCTGGATGAGCTTTATTTGCGGAATACACTGCCTGAAGAAAATCAAAATTCCGAGGAGGAGAGGTTATAAAATGAGTAAAGAAGTTGAAAAATCCACCACCCAGAATGTAATTGAAATTCAAAATCTCAGCAAGCATTACGGTGGCAATGTTGCGGTGGACAACATTAGTTTTACTGTAAAAAAAGGCGAAATATTAGGCTTTTTAGGCCCAAATGGTGCAGGAAAAACCACCACCATGAACATTCTAACGGGATATATATCCTACACTTCCGGTACGGTGAAGGTGGATGGATATGATATCTTAGAAAATGCAAATGATGCTAAAAAGAAAATTGGATATTTGCCGGAAAATCCACCTTTGTATATGGATATGACTGTACTGGAATATTTGGGCTTCGTATATGACCTTAAAAAAGTATCGGAGGACAAAAAGCAACATATTGCAGAAGTGATGAAGCTTGTGGATGTTGAAAATGTAAAAGGGAGACTGATTAAAAACCTTTCAAAGGGTTATAAGCAAAGAATTGGGCTTGCGCAGGCGCTTTTAGGTAATCCCGAGGTGCTGGTACTGGACGAACCCACAGTAGGTCTTGATCCGAAGCAGATTATTGAAATTCGTAATGTTATTCGCCAGCTTGGCAAAAATCGCACCATCATTCTCAGTACGCATATTCTTCCCGAGGTCAGCGCAATATGCGATAGGGTGATTATCATTAATAAGGGCAGAATAGCCGCGCTTGATACAACCGATAATCTCACCAGCGGTATCAGTGGAAACGGCCGTTATGCACTGAGAGTTGCGGCGGATGAATACCAGATAAAGGGTGCATTTGCCGATATCAAAGGCATCAAATACTTAGAAGCTTTGGGGAGCAAGGAAAAAGGAACCATGGATTTTCTCATCGAGTCTGATCCGGCGGTCGATGTTCGATACGAAATTTTCTCTGCACTTGCCGCCAAGGGATATACCATGCTGATGATAAAGCCCATGGAGCTTACCTTAGAGGAAATCTTTATTAAAGTAACAAACGACGGCTATGTGCCTGAGCAATCCGTCAAGCAAATGGAAGATGAACCATCGCCCACAGCAAAAAACGAGGAGCAAGATGCCGCGGCGAAGCAGGAGGAAGAAACGACACCTACGGCAGAAGCTTCGGGAAGTAAAGATATGGCGCTTGGTCAAGAGCCGGAAAGCCAGGAAAAGGAGAGTGCTGAGTAATGCTTGCAATATTTAAAAAAGAATTTATGGGGTATTTTTATTCTCCTATCGGATATATTTTTGTGGGTGTATTTTTACTGCTTTCGTCCATTTTTTACACCTTGATTGTACTCTTTGGGCAAACGGCAAATATGAACTACGTATTTTCCAATACAAATATAATTATGTTGTTCTTAATCCCAATACTTACCATGAAGCTCATTTCCGAAGAAAAAAATAAAAAGACAGATCAGTTGTTGCTTACCGCACCGGTGCATGTGAGTGAAATTGTACTGGGTAAGTTTTTTGCGGCGCTGAGTGTGTTTGGGGTAACCCTTGTACTGTCATTGATATATCCTGCCATTATGTTTATGTATGCCAAGCCCGCTATCGGAGAAATTGCGGGTGCTTATATCGGCGTGGCACTTTTATGGGTGGCTTTTATATCCATTGGCCTTTTTGTGTCGTCGTTTACGGAAAGTCAGATCATCGCAGCAATATTCTCATTTGGTTCACTTTTGGTGGTCTATGTATGGGATTCGATTGTATCGCTTATTCAGCAACCGACCATTGCAAAAGCCGCCGGTTGGTTTTCGCTTACCAAACGGTATTCGAATATGCAACTTGGGTTGCTCAGTGCTGAGGATGTAGTGTTTTATCTGAGCATCATAGTCATATTTATTATACTTACCATTTCAAACATTGAAAAACAAAGATATAAATAAGCCGCAAAAATATAAGGGGTGATGAAGTTGAAAGATTTTTTTAAGAATTCAAAATTTAAATACGGCGTCAATGCCACCGCTATATCCGTAGGGGTGATTATCGGTATTATTTTGCTCAATCTGATTATCACAAGCATTGTGGCGAAATATCCGCTCAAGCTTGATTTTTCAAAGGACCAGGTGTTTGAGTTTTCGCAGCAGACGAAGGATATATTGAAGAGCCTCAGCAAACCAATCAACGTGTATGCCATGTATCCTGATAATTTGGAAAATGAAAACGTGAAGCAGGTCAAGGAGTTTTTAAATAAATATCAGGCCATGAGTGAGCAGTTTAAGGTGCAATATATAGACCCGGTAAAGGATCCCACTTTTCTTCGTAAATACGAAGCAAAAGGAGAAACTGTAGGGGAAGGTTCCATCATTTTAGATGACGGCAGCAAGGCCAAGGTCATCGGTTTTAATGAAATGTTCTCTCAAAATCAAAACACGGGAGAAACCTCCATTCTTGCAGAACAAAAATTGACAGCCGCCATTGCTTTTATGCAAGGGGAGGCAGGGAAGAATATTATTTATTTTGTACAAGGACATGGAGAGAATGAAAACACAGGCCTTTCGCAGACATTATCACAGGAAAATTATGAAGTCAAAAATGTAAACCTTACCTCATCGGCAATACAAAGCGATGCGCTTGCAGTTGTATGCATCGCACCGGCAAGAGATTTTCTTGCTGATGAAATCACAAAGCTTGACGGGTACCTTAGCAAAGGCGGAAAAATATTTTTTGCCCTTGCACCTGGTCAGAGTGCAATGCCTAGACTGGAGAGTTATTTGCAGGAATGGGGCATTATTGTTCAAAACGATTTGGTTATCGAAGGGGATGCAAACAAAGTATACAGAACGTATAATCAGATTATTGTCGCTCCCGATATGCAACCGCATGATATTACCAATAAACTATTGGCACAAAATCTCAGCTTTTTTGTTCCCAACGGCCGCAGTTTTGAGATTAGTCAAAGTGCCGCCCAAGGAGCTAAGGTGACGTCACTGCTGAAAACCACCAACAATTCATGGGGCAAGGTGAATTTTCCGGTAAAGAGCATCACGCAAGAAGCGACAGACATAAAAGGTCCGCTAAACATAGCGGTGGTTTCCGAAAAGCTGTATGATAATTTTTCTGCGGCCAGGATTTTTGCACTAGGTAGCATTGAGGCACTCGGTAGCGAATTATTATCGGAAGCTAGCTATGCAAATGGAGACTTTATTCTCAATACATTCTCGTGGATGACGGAAAGAAAAGATCAACTCAGCATCCGTCCGAAGGTGATTAGTCCTGAAAAGCTTGTCATTACTCAGCAGCAGTCGGCCATTGCATTCTATGTGCTCCTGGCATTTCCCATTTTCATACTTGCAGCCGGACTCATTGTATGGTATAGGAGGAGATACCTTTGAGATTATATCGAAATCTTGCCATTATCGTTGTTATCATTTTAGCACTTGGCGCAGCATATATTTTTGTACAGAAGTTGCCGGATAAAAAGCCGGAGGTAGCGCAGACTCCCGCACCCACTGCCACCACAATATCGTTATTTACAACAACAGTGGATCAAATCAAGCAGGTGAGTGTGAAGAATCCAAAGGAAAGCTACACTATTGTAAAAAACGGCGAGGCTTGGGGCGTATTGGAGATGGATGGTGTAACATTCTTACCAACCGCTCTGGAGAGCGCAGTATCGGATTATGCCAGCATTACTGCGCTGATGAAGGTGGATGAAACGGCAGAGCGTAAGGCACAATTCGGCCTTGCCACGCCGGACGCCACAATTACCGTCACGTTGCAAGACGGGACCGCAAAAACCTTTCTTATCGGAGATAAAGTGCCCGGCCTTAGCGACAGATACATGATGGAAAAAGATGCAGGGGCCATTTATACCATTTCCTCTATTAAGGCACAGACCATCTATAAAACAACCAAGGATTTTAGAGATACTGCCATTGTCACCGGGAAAGTGGAGGATGTAAAAAGCTTTCAGCTCGTTGGCAGAAAAGGCATGATTGTTGACATTGCTTTTCGTGAACAGGATGAGTCCAATCCATACAAGACACCTTTTGAAATGAAAAGCCCTTATCAATCGGGAGTCATTACAGAAAAGTTTGAAGAAGTCATCGGAAAACTTGTCAGCATCAGTGCCACCTCATTTGGAGCAAATCGCCCCAGCGATGCAGATTTGGTGCGCTACAATCTTAAAAATCCTGAATTTAGGCTGAGGATGACCCTGTCACAGACGCCGTATGTGATGCAGGTATCACGCGGTAGTGATGGCAAAATATATGCCATGGTGGACGGGAAAAGTTTTGTTTTCACCGTGGATGAAGCGGTATACACCACATTATCTTCCGTGGATGCCTTTGCACTGATGGAAAAATTCGCGCACCTGTTTATGATAGATAACGTGGTGAGTGTTTCCGTAAAAGGCAGGGGAGTGGAGCATGAAATGCTTGTGCAAAGAGATAGCAGCGGCCAGATAAATAGCTACCTGCTTGATGGCAAAAGCATAGAGGAAAAGAAATTTAAGGGTGCCTATGAAAAGCTGGTGAGCATACCGCTTGGCGGGGTTAACCAGAAGCAGAGCGATGGCGTGCCTGCATATACCATTGATGTAAAATATAAAGATGGTACAAGTGAGCAAATTATTTACAGTGAGCTTGATGAAAGAAATTATATACTCGTGAAAAACGGTAAAGGACTCCACACCGTTTTAAAATCAAAGTGGGAAGAGGCTTTGGCTGCCATCAATGAGGCGGCAAAATAGAGGAGGATTTTTGGCTGTGAGGCATTTATTAGAACCAACCTATTGGTTGTATATTTTACCTTCCATCATCATTGCTTTGTCTGTGCATGAGTGGTCTCATGCGTTTATGTCCTATCTTCTTGGGGATAGGACTGCAAAGTACGATGGAAGGCTATCCCTTAATCCCATCAAGCATATTGACCCTTTGGGCTTTATCATGCTTATTGTGGTGGGATTTGGATGGGCACGCCCTGTGATGGTGGACCCTTCACAACTAAAAAATGGGCATAAATCCATGCCATTTGTGGCACTTGCCGGGCCCATTTCAAACCTGGTGATGGCGTTTTTGTGTATATTTCCAACTATTTTACTGCAAGACAGCGGACGAATGATTGTGCATTTTTTAGAAGTGCTTGTGGTAATCAATATCAATCTTGCCATCTTTAATCTACTGCCTATTCCGCCGTTGGACGGATCCAATGTGATTTTGCCATATCTACCCACAAAGATATATATTTGGGTATTGCAAAACAACCGGCTGATGATGGGAATACTCATTCTGCTTCTCTTTACAGGGTTTGGGATGCCGATGCTTAGCTTTTTAAGCAGTAAGGTTCTAAACATCCTCTATTTTGCAGCTGATGGCATTCTTGGATTTTTGATGTCTTTTGGCAGCCATGGTTACATTTAAACTGGAGGTCTTTGAAGGACCGCTTGATTTGCTTTTGCACCTGATTGCAAAGAACAAGGTCAGTATTTATGATATCCCGATATCGCTCATTACAGATCAATATCTCATAACCATTCAAAATATGGAGAAGATGGATATTGAAATTGCTTCAGAGTTTGTTGTCATGGCAGCGCAGCTGATTTATATCAAATCCAAAATGTTGCTACCTGCAGATGAGGACGAGGAAGTGAGCGAATTTCGCGAGGAGCTGGTGGACAGGCTGGTGGAATATCAAAAATACAAGCAGGCGGCAGGGCATTTTGGGCTAACACAGCATGCCGGCGCAAAGCTGTATTTTAAAGAGCCGGACAAGCTACCCATTCCCAAGCTTCCTCCCATAACACCGATGGAAATTTCGGTTCTTTTAGAGGCATTTGAAAGTGTACTCGAGAGGCAGGAGCGGCGTGTGGCACCAAAAAGAGAAGAATTTGAGGTGCTCATTCGGCCCGATACGGTAAGTGTTCGAAGCAGGATTGCTTATATTTTAGGGGTTTTTAAGAATAAGAAAAAAGTTGATTTCATGCAACTATTTCGGGATATCCACAATAGAGCAGAGGCAGTTGCCACTTTTCTTGCAATACTCGAGCTTATTGGCACCGGCAGAATGAAAACCGAAAAAATAGGAAATAGTATAATGTGTAATTTAGATGGTGATGAAAATGACGATGAATATCTCTAAACTCAAGGGAATACTTGAAGCAGTATTGTTTGCATCTGCTTGCCCGGTTGCATTAGAAGAGCTTGTGACCATCACAAATGAGGAAGAACAGTTTGTATTGCAGGCCATTATGCAGATGCAAAAGGAATATGAGAGTGAAGGCAGGGGCATTGCACTTCTGCGGCTTGAGAGCGCTTACCAGCTTTGCACAAAGAGCAGCTATTTTGAGTATGTGATAAAGCTCATTGAGCCCAGGCGTGTGCAGCCTCTTTCCAATGCCGCACTCGAAACGCTTTCCGTTGTTGCTTATAATCAGCCCGTAACCCGTTCAACCATTGAATTTGTCCGTGGCGTGAACAGTGACGGCGCTTTAGGTAGGCTAATTGAAAGAGGACTTGTAGAGGAATGCGGCAAGCTTGATACTCCAGGAAAGCCTTTGATTTATAAAACAACGGATGAATTTTTGCGTTGCTTTGGGCTTTGCTCAATAGAGGAGCTACCGGTCATTGATCATGTGCCTCTTACAAATTCGCAGTGATGAAAAGCAGCTTTCCATCACCTCGTAAGAAAGAAGGCTAGTATGCAAACTGCCATGATTATCATTTTAATTTGTCTTATCCTTTTTGCCTTGCTTGCCATGTCTAGCGTTCGGTTTCATGTTTCTTTTTTTGTAGGTGACATGAAGGCAAATAGCGATTACACCATTTGGCTAATGTATGGACTTATCAGGATAAAAAAACAAAAAGAATCTCGGAAGTCTTTAAAGCCGAAGAAAAAGAAAAAACCAAAGACTTTGAAGGATGAGCAAAAAAGCAGTAAAAGTAACATCATGCAAAGCGCGGGTGACTATATTTCTCTATTTATTGACCTCATCAAGCTACTTGCTCAATTTGTTAAAAAAAGTGTCGGTATTGAAAAATTCCATTTTTCCTGCATCTATTCCTCAGCAGACCCCTTTATCGATGGAATAACGTTTGCAGGCAGCGCAGGAGCAGGAGCTTTACTCACGACATTGGTAGGGGATAATTTTAATACAAAAGATCTTTTTGTGGATATAAGGCCGGACTTTTCCGGCACAGCAAAGTGCCTCGTCACAGCAAAAATTAACGGCGCAATGAAGGTGTGGAGCGTTTTTTGGCTCACATGGAAAATTTTAATGGATAAACATGCAAGGGCGATTATTAAAAATATCATCATGCCCGAGGAAAAAAATAAGGAGGAATAAACCATGGCGGACAACAGTATTAAGGATTTAATTACAGGAGCAATGCAGTCTATCAAGGAAATGGTAGATGTCAACAATGTCATCGGCGAGGCAGTAACCACTCCGGATGGCACCGTGATTATCCCAGTAGCAAAGGTAACCTGCGGATTTGGCGCAAGCGGTTTTGAAATGGCCGCAAAAATGAACAATGTGGGCCAGCCTTATCCTTTTGGCGGCGGCAGCGGTGGTGGTCTTTCCATAGAACCTATCGCATTTCTTGTTGTGTCCGGTGGCAATGTGCGGCTTATTCCTGCTGCAAATTCAACGGATGTGGTCAGTAAAATCATTGATGCTGTGCCGCCCATGGTGGACAAGCTAAATGATTACTTCACCAAGCATTTCAAGAAGGAAAAGAGTGAAAATGCGGAGGAAAAGTAGGAAAGAGGGCTTTCCAAAATGCATTGAATGATTATCCCATTTTGGGTGAATATTTTAAGTCTGCATGCATATATTGTTGTGTAATAGACTACAATCATTCGTGCTACTTGCACGGTAAAAGGAATGGAGATCATATTGAAAAAAACATTTTTTTTATTATTACCGATGATGCTTTTATTCCAAAGCTCTCCTTCCTATGCGATGGATCTTTCTGCGGCGCAAGCGGCAGTTTGTATGGATGCGCAGACGGGAAGAGTAATTTTGGAACAGAATGCACATATGAAGCTTGGCATGGCAAGCACAACAAAAGTAATGACCGGTATTATTGCAGTTGAGCATGGAGAATTACAGGAAATCGTAACAGTCGGTAAAAATGCCCAGGGCGTGGAGGGCACATCCATTTATTTGGTGGAGGGTGAGCAGCAGACCATGGAAAACTTGGTCTATGGACTCATGCTGGAATCGGGGAATGATGCAGCGGTAGCCATAGCTGAGCATATTTCGGGTACTTGCGAGCAGTTTGCAAAGCTCATGAACGAAAAGGCACAAAAAATCGGAGCAATGAACACGAATTTTGTTAATCCCCACGGATTATATGATCCCATGCATTATACCACGGCATATGATTTGGCACTCATTTCAGCATATGCTATGAAGAATGATACTTTTGCTAAAATTGCAAAAGCACCAAACTGCGCTATGCCATGGCCTGGGCACGACGGAAATAAGGTGTTCTACAACCGCAATCGTCTGCTTAATTTATATGACGGATGCGATGGGGTAAAGCCCGGATACACGCCGGAAACAGGGCGAACGCTGGTAGGCTCGGCTACAAAAAATAACATGCGCATCATTACCGTTACACTCAATTGCAGGGATGATTGGAATTTGCATTCCCGAATGCTTGACTATGCTTTTGCAAATTATAGACTGCTTGCGGTGGTTGAGAACAATAAAAACAGTGGCACAATACAAATTAAAGGTGGAAATGAATATGAAACCGCCCTTGTCACAAAGGGACGAGTGGATATATGCATAAAAAACGGAGAAAAGCCAAACATTGAGATTGAATACGATATACCGAAATATGTATGGGCACCGGTAGCGTCAGGACGGATTGTGGGTTATGCCAATGTCAAAGCGGATGGCAACCCCATTGGTAGTGTTCCTTTGCTGGCCCAAGATAAAGTAGATAAAGAGATGAACCGCAATATTGTTTATAAAATGGTCGATTTTATAAAATCAATTTTTGCAGGAAGAGGAATAAACGCATGAATGAAGAAATACGGTTGCAAAAATTTATATCCATGGCAGGAATTGCATCCAGGCGTCGTGCAGAGCAAATGATCTTACAAGGGCAGATTAAGGTAAACGGCACTGTGGTAACGCAGATGGGCATTAAAATTAATCCAGATAGAGATGTAGTGGAAACGCAGGGCAAAAGAATTTTGGAAGAAAAAAAGAAATATTATATTATGCTCAATAAGCCTACGGGCTATATTACAAGCGCAAGCGATGATGTGGGCAGGCAAACGGTGATGGATTTATTAACAGATGTGCCCACGCGCGTGTATCCGGTGGGGAGGCTCGACTATCAAACGCAGGGAATGCTGCTTCTCACCAACGATGGCGAGTTCGCCCAAAGCGTAACGCATCCTTCGGGCATGCTGGGCAAAACCTATATTGCTCAGATTAAGGGCAGTGTTGCACCTGAAAAAATCAAAATTCTGCGTACAGGGGTAGACATAGGCGGATATAAAACCGCACCGGCTCAGGCAGAGCTCCTTGGAGGAGATGAGCGTACATCAAAAGTGAAAATTACAATTTACGAAGGAAAAAATCTTCAGGTAAGGCGCATGTTTGATGCATTGGGGTATGAGGTGACATCGCTGATGCGCATTGCCATCGGTAGAGTGGAATTGGGCCATCTGGCGATGGGAAGATGGCGGCACATGAACAAGGCCGAGGTGGAAGCAATCAGAAAGGCGGCTGGCTTAGTTGTTTAAAATCAGTATTGTAAAACCGGATAAAATAGGGGAAGTTTGTGCGTACTTAGGCGTTTCCTATCACGGACTGCTCATGGCATGTGTTGAGGAAGGGAAAATCCTCGGAGCGGTGGGGTTTGATATCGTTTCCGGCATGGGGATGATTGAGCATATCAAAGCAGAGGAGGAAATGAAATCCATTGTTATTGCCGCCGCACTAAATTTTTTGGATATCAATGGCATTCGCATTGTGAAAACAAGCATTGCAAATGAAACCGGATTTTTCGAAAAATTAGGATTTATAAGGCAAAACAGTGGCGGTGAGCTTGCACTTGATTTGGAAGGATATTTTGATGTGAAACATCATTAGATAAAAGGTTTGCACCATAAGAAAAATAAATATGGCATCTGCCATAGTTGCGCCGGAAAAACGTAAAGCAGGAGGTAGAGTATGATTAATCAAGATACGTTGTGGTACAGTGGAGAAGCGGACAAGGAGAATAAAACAAAAGAGATTATGGGTAAAATTTATCAAGCATTGACTGAGAAAGGGTATGATCCTGTCAACCAAATTGTTGGGTATATCATATCGGGAGATCCCACGTACATTACCAGCCACCAAGGTGCCCGTTCGCTCATCACCAAAATGGAGAGGGACGAGCTACTGGAGGAAATTGTAAAGAATTATTTAAAACAGTTCTAATAGGAGTATGCTCATTTTGAATAATCTTTCGCTCAGCGGCAATGGCACGGATAGGTTGTATGTGTACCGTTGCCTTTTCCTGCATAAAAATGTGTAGCGGAAACACAAAATGCAAAGGGGTTTTGAAGACTTGAATATTGCAGAGTTTAAAAATTACATACAGAATAAAGAAGTAGCGGTCGTGGGTATTGGCGTGAGTAATATGCCGCTCATCCGATTTCTTTGCACTTGCGGTGCAAAGGTAACCGCGTTTGATAAGAAGGAAAATGATAAACTGAGGGCGCTTCAAAAAGAAGGTATACCCACCTACGCAGGAGAGGACTACCTTGCGCATATCACGCAAGATATTGTCTATAAAAGTCCCGGAATTCGTCCCGACGCTGCGGAGCTTTTATCCATCCAAAAAAGAGGCGGCATTATTACCTCGGAGATGGAGACTTTTTTTGCGCTTTGTCCGGCTAAAATCATTGGTGTTACAGGCAGTGACGGCAAAACAACCACAACAACGCTTATCTATACCATGCTCAAAGCCGCAGGGTATACCTGCCACCTTGGTGGCAATATCGGGCGCCCTCTGATTGAGGACATTGAAAAAATCAGTGCAGAGGACACTGTGGTCGTGGAGTTATCCAGCTTTCAGCTCTTTACCATGAAAAAAAGCCCTGCCATATCGGTGATTACCAATTTATCACCCAATCATTTGGATTATCATCTGTCCATGGAGGAGTATGTGGATGCAAAAAAGAATATTTTTCTTCATCAAGGACCCATGGAACGATTAATTTTAAATGCCGACAATGCACTTACCTGCTCGCTTGCAAACCTTTCAAACGGTGAGGTGGTGATGTTCTCCAAAGAGCCAATGGAAAAGGGTGTATCACTTCATAATGGGTATATTTGTGCAAACGAAAAGAAGATTGTCAATATAAAAGACATCAAAATTCCCGGGATGCATAATGTGGAAAATATGATGGCGGCCATTGCGGCGGTGATGGACATGGTTCCTGCGCAAATCATGGAGGAAGTGGCAAAAACCTTTGGCGGCGTACCGCACAGAATTGAGCTGGTACGAGAAATAAATGGTGTGAAGTACTATAACAGCTCCATCGATTCCAGCCCAAATCGCACCAAAAATACACTCGCTGTGTTTAAACAAAAGGTCATTTTAATTGCAGGCGGCAAGGACAAGGGGATTTCATATGATGAAATCGGGCCAATCATTCGGGATAAGGTGAAAACATTAATATTAATCGGGGATACTGCAAAGCAAATTGAACAGGCGGTGCAAAGCGCCGGAGGCATGGCGGAAATCATTCATTGCAAAACCTACGACGAGGTTGTAAGTTGTGCGCAGCGCATCGCAAAAAGTGGCGATATCGTTGTACTCTCACCTGCCAGCACAAGCTTTGATATGTTCAAAAACTTCGAAGAGCGGGGCGATTTATTTAAAGAGCTTGTCGGCCGCTTGTGATAAATAATATAAAGGATGACATTTAAATGGATGATTTACTAAAGAAGCTTTGCGCTCTGCCGGCTATCTCGGGATTTGAGTATCTGGGAAATGCAGGGATGGAGGAAATTTTCATCTCTTGCCTGAGCGAGGTAAAAACGGACAGGCAGGGCAATGTAACGGGATATCGCCGTTGTGGCAAAAAGAATGCGTCGCTTGTTTTACTGGATGCACATAGGGACACCATCGGACTTTTGGTGAAAGATATAGATGAAAAGGGTTTTTTGCGTTTTGTATCCATCGGTGGGATTGACCCACGCACCCTTGTAGGTGCACAGGTGAGTATATGGGGGAAGCAAAAGATTTGCGGTGTGATTGGAAGTTTGCCGCCGCACATTTTAAATGGAGATGAAATGAAACGCGCCTTTGCGATAGATGAACTTGCAATTGATACGGGCTTCTCCAAAGATGCGCTTGCGGAAATTGTGCAAGTAGGAGACATGATCTCCTTTGAATGCGAACCGATAAGGATGCAAAATTGCATAAGCGGCAGTGGATTGGACAATAGGGCGGGACTTCTCACAATCCTGCTTTGTATCGAGCAGCTTTCCGATAAAGCGCTGGATGTAGATATTTGCGTACTTGCCTCCGCCAAGGAGGAAACCGGAAGAATAGGGGCAAAAACGGCTGCATACAGCATCGCGCCCGATATGGCCGTGGTACTTGACGTCACCCACGGGAAAACGCCGGATGGAATGGAAGGCCGCAGTTTTCAAATTGGAGATGGGCTTGCTATCTGCAAGGGGCCGGTTCTCAGTCGTCATTATACAAATGCAATGATTGATATTGCAAAAAAACATGACATCCCGTATCAAATTGAGGTGGAAGCAGGGGACACCGGCACGAACGCCAGCGCAATTGATTTAACCGGCAAGGGCGTGCCTTGTGTGATGGTGTCCATACCGCTTCGATATATGCATACCGGTGTGGAAACGCTTCATCCCACCGATGTGCAAAATGCGGCAAGCTTATTATCTAAATTCTTAGAGGAATTTAGCAAAAAGGAGATGCCCTATGCTTGAGATGCTATGTAATGCGATGGGGGTATCCGGTGACGAGGATGAGGTAAGAGAAATCATTTATCAAAGCATTAAACCTTACTGCCATTCTATTTTGACGGACAATATCGGCAACCTGATTGCATTTAAAAAAGGAAAAAATAGCAGCAAAAAAATAATGCTTTGCGCCCATATGGACGAGGTAGGATTGATTATCAAAAGAGTGACGGACGGCGGATACATTAAGTTTGAATGTGTCGGCGGAATTGACGGACGCATATTGCCCGGCAAACGCGTGATTGTGGGTAAAAGCAGACTTGCCGGAGTCATCGGGATCAAAGCGGTGCATATGACTACGCAAGAGGAGAGAAAAACCGTGCCAAAGGCGGACGAGCTGTATATTGACATTGGCGCAAAATCGAAAGAAGAAGCAATGAGTTTGGTGGAACTTGGTGACTATATCATGTTTGACAGTCCGATGAGGGAAATTGGAGACGGCAAAATCATGAGCAAGGCACTGGATAATCGGGTAGGTTGCAATATTCTCATGGAACTGCTAAAAGAGGACTTTGACAATGATATATATGCATGCTTTACCGTGCAGGAGGAAATAGGACTCAGAGGTGCAACCGTTGCAGCTGCTGCGATAAATGCGGATATCGCCATCATACTCGAAACCACAATATGTGCAGATATTTATGATACGCCCCCTCACCTAGAGGTTACAACCCTTGGGGGTGGTCCGGCACTGTCCATGATGGAACGCACATCTTATTCAGACAGAAAATTGGTTCGATTTATAAAAGAAACAGCAAAAAACATGGGTATACCATGCCAATACAAACGCACAGGAATGGGAGGCAATGAGGCAGGAGCTGTGCAAGTATCCGGCACCGGTGCTACGAGCGCAGTTATTTCTGTGCCTTGTCGGTATATCCACAGTCCGGTGAGTGTCATCGATAAAAATGACTATCATCACACGTTGATGCTGGCAAAGCAGGTGCTTTGCACAATGGATAGGTTAGAATAATTGCCAAAGGGAATGGAACAATCACCTTTGGGTCTGCAAAGCAAAAAATGGGAAGGAATGGGTTGCCAATGAAGGAGCTCTTAAAAATGCTGAGCGGGGCCTTTGGCCCATCGGGAAATGAAGAAGAAATTCGCGCGGTTATTCAAAAGGAAATTGAAGGCTGCGGCGAGATTTTCACGGATACTTTGGGGAATTTGATATGCCATATCAAAGGCGAAGGACCAAAGCTCTTGTTTGCCGCACATATGGATGAAATCGGACTTGTGGTGACTTTTATTGAAGAGGATGGTTTTTTGCGCTTTGCGCCTATCGGCGGCGTTCGTGCCCATACTATTTTGCACAGCAGGGTGCTGTTAGAAGGTGGCGCTCGCGGCATTGTAAGTTTAGGCGAAAAAAAAGAAGCGAAAGATGCAAAAATTTCGGATATGTTTATTGATATTGGCGCAAAAGACCGTGCGCATGCCATGGAAACGGTGGATATTGGTCATTCGGGGGTATTTGAGGGCGCCTTTTCAGAGATTGGTTGCTTTGTGAGCGCAAAGGCCTTAGACAATCGGGTCGGTTGCGCAGTGCTAATCGATACCATACGCAGAGTGAAAAAAAGCCCCAATGATTTATATTTTGTATTTACCGTTCAGGAAGAGGTAGGTCTTCGTGGAGCAGCCCCGGCTGCATTTGCGATTGAACCGGATTATGCCATCGCAGTAGATATTACCTCTTGCGCAGGCGTTCCAGACGGCCATAGGCTCCCTCAAAAATCTGGAAAAGGCCCTGCCATTAAAATCAAAGATGCACGTACCATTACTCATCCTAAAGTCAAAGAGCTTCTTATCAAAGCCGCCAATGCTGCCGACGTGCAATTTCAGTATGAAATTCTCGAAGTAGGCGGCACGGATGCAGGTGCGTTTGCGTCTGTCAAAGCAGGCATTGCATCGGGTGCGCTGTCTATTCCGCTCAAATATGTGCATTCTCCTTGTGAGATGGTGCATATGGAGGATGTCGTAAATACCGCAAAAATTCTTCTTGCGGTAGCTTCAATGGGGATAGAGGAATAGAAAAAAGTCTTTTCAATAGAATTTAAATTTGGCGGCGAAGAAGCGCACGAATTTGCACTTCATTTCCCATGGATGGAATGCCGCCTCTTTTCATTGCGGCAAAGCTTCCGCTCGCACTTGCAAAAGAGGCTACCATATCGGCCTCGGACTGCGTGATTGTGTGTGGTGAAATATCATTTTGAATGAGCGCAAATAGTGCGCCGCCCAAAAATGCATCGCCACATCCAGTGGTATCCACAACGGGGACATCAATTGCAGGAAAATTTCCTTCAATGCCGTTATTCGCAAGAACCATGCAGCCTTCCGGCCCCTTGGTCACAAACATCAGTGCATTTCTATATTCCTGGCGCAAGGTTCGGCTATTTTCAAGCAAATTGCCACTGCCACATAAAAATGCAACTTCTTCATCGGAAATTTTCACGATATCGGACATGGATAGTCCTTTTAGAATAACTCGCTTTGCCTCCTCCTTGCTGTCCCATAATGCAAGGCGTAAATTAGGATCAAATGATATAAGAGCGCCCTTTTGCTTTGCAAGTGCAACTGCCGCTATATTTGCATCATAAGCGCATGTACTTGTCATTGCCACAGTGCTAAAATGAAAGATTTTTGCATCGGTGATATGTGATATATCGGTATTTTCTTTCGATAAATTTGCATCCGCTCCCGGTTTTCGGTAAAAGCTGAAGCTTCTACCGCCTTTTTCGTCCAAATGTACAAACGCAAGCGTGGTATGTACCTCCGGGTCAACAGATAGGGCATGGGTATCAATTTTTAGTTTTTCAAGCGTTCCTTTTAAAAAAGTACCAAATGCATCATTGCCTACTCTGCCTGCAAATGCACACGATAATCCTAAACGACTGCATGAAGATAACATATTCGGAGGGCCTCCGCCGGGATTTTGCTCATAGAGCACATGGCCCATATCGGACAGACCAACAGGGGTGAAATCAATTAAAATCTCGCCGATGGCGGATACATCATACATGTTTTTCATCCTCATTTCGCATCTTTTTTCCAATGTGCTAGGTTCAGTACATTTCAAGCGTTTGAATTAGCAGTTGCTCTTGAAGATGCAGGAGGGAATCGATATGTTCAAGGTAGCGTTTTTTCATGTTATTAACGTATCCTACAGTGTTCGGATCTTCAAGGCAAGAGGTGATTTTCTCTTTCTTCTGGGCAAGCGTAAGGCTATTTTGCTTCGTGGTTTCATATAAAAAATTCCATTCAATAAATGCAATGCCTCTGAGAATTTGCTCCGTATTGAAGCGTAGTAGATTTTTTTCTAAGAGCGTAATCTGTTTGTGTACATCAATTGTTTCAATCATGCCAAGCTGGTACATAAACACCTGCGCCATGACGTGATGCCCCATGTCAGTTGGATGCACCCTATCCTCACCGATAACGTTGATATTTCCTTCTTTCAAGTAACCTTTTAGCGCCGCACCAAAGTCAATCAGCTCGCAGTGATACTGTGACGCTATTTCACGAAGCTGTGTGGCGCATTTTTGAAGGCCCACGTCGCACATGAGGTTTTCGGCCGGAACATCACTGATTTCATCATAGGGTGTCGGAGTACATAGGATGACCTTCGCACCGATGCTGTGGCATTTTTCCACTATTTCCGTGATGCTTTTTCGATATGTATCTATTCTCTCTTGCATTTCTTCTTCTTTATTTTCAGATATATAATTTGGTGAATATAGCGTTCTGCCCACATCATTCATTCCAAAAGCCACCACCACATATCTTGGAAACCATTGCAGTGCATCCACATATATTCTGCTAAGTGACCGCGTAGCAGAATCGCCTGCTACGCCACAATTGAACAGTTTGATTTTCTTGTGGTTGTACTCTTGGCAAAATACTTCGAAAATATTGCGTATCCATCCACCACTCGCCGTGATGCTATCGCCAAAAAAGCAAATTCTATCATCCGTTTGCAGTGACTGTATCAAGTTTTCCATTCACATGCCTCTTTTCTTCATAAAGTATTAATCCATTGCATCACTTCTATCACAATGAATTTTATTTATTATATACATTATAAAAAAATATGTCAATCTTTCACGTATAAAAAACAGATTGCATATTTGATAGTGCGCGAAGAAAAAGAGTGTAAAATTGGGCAGAACTTCAACATTTTACCTTTACATCAAAGGCATCCTATGGTATAATATTTTAAAATTAACTTTTTTCGTTGTAAAAGAAAGGGCTAAACATGCAAAATTTTAAGTACTTCTTCGTTTTCATTTTCGCACTCATTCTTGCGAGCAGTCTTATTTCCTGCGCAGGTATTGTGCAAAAAAAAGAGGCTAGGGGGATAGAGGGCAATGGCATAAGCGAAGGCGGCAGTGCGAAGGCACAGCAAAATGTGGAGGAGATAGTGGATGGTAATTTCAAATGGCCTACCAAAGAAATTGGCAATCTGCCTCGTCTAAAAGGGACAATCAATGGTATTACAAAGGAAGAGAACAGCTGCAATATCAGCATTGAAAATGTATCTGAACAGGATGCAGAAAAGTATATGGAGATGCTCAGAGGCAAATTTTCGGACACCAAAACGGAATATGCAACAAAAGGGGTAAGCCTGGTGTATATGGGTTCCGGCGCGGATTATGACGTGATGTTTACATATAGCTATGCGGATAAATTTTCCGTATTGATGCTTGCAAAAAAAAGTTAAATTGATTGAAATGGAGAGAATATCATGGTAAATGTTTTTGATGTGTTAAAAGAAAGAGGTCTGATTGCACAGACCACCCACGAAAAGGAAATTCGTGATCTTCTTGCGAGCGAAAAGGTTACATTTTACATAGGCTTTGACCCCACTGCGGACAGCCTGCATGTGGGGCATTTTCTGCAAATGGTGGTCATGCGCCATATGCAGATGGCCGGGCACAGACCGATTGCCATCTTGGGCGGTGGGACAACCATGGTGGGTGATCCCACGGGAAAGACAGATATGCGAAAAATGCTTTCACAAGCGGAAATCCAGTCCAATGCAGATAAGTTCAAAGTGCAAATGTCAAAATTCATTGACTTTTCGGAAAATAAGGCGCTGATGCTTAACAATGCAAGCTGGCTTCTGGAACTAAATTATGTGGATTTTCTGCGTGAGATTGGCGTACATTTCTCGGTCAATCGCATGCTTACATTTGATTGTTTTAAATCAAGGCTTGAAAAAGGACTTACTTTTATTGAATTTAATTATATGCTGATGCAGAGCTATGATTTTTTAAAGCTATTCCAGAATTATGAATGCAAGTTAGAGCTTGGCGGTGATGATCAGTGGTCCAATATTTTAGGGGGCATTGATCTGATTAGAAAAGTGGAAGGCAAAGAGGCCTATGGGATGACCTTTACACTACTGACCACCTCAGAGGGCAAAAAAATGGGCAAAACGGAAAAAGGGGCTGTATGGCTGGATCCGCAAAAGACCTCGCCATATGATTTTTATCAGTACTGGCGTAATGTAGAGGATGCGGATGTGATCAAATGCTTAAAGCTCATCACCTTTGTGCCAATGGCACAAATTGAGCAGCTTTCCGGCTTAGAAGGCGCAGGGCTCAATGATGCAAAAAAACTGCTCGCCTATGAGATTACAAAGCTTGTCCATGGCGCAGAGGAAGCGGATAAGGCAAAGGATGCCGCAGAGGCCCTGTTCGGAGGCGGTGGTAGTTTGGAAAATATGCCGACTACCCATGCAAGTGCGCAGGATTTTGCCGGGGGCATGAATATTTTGGATTTACTGGTTGCGACCGGACTTGCTCCTTCAAAGGCGGAAGGGCGCCGACTGGTGATGCAGGGCGGCATAGCGGTGGCAGGTGAAAAGGTTTCCGGCGTGGATTTTGCCATTTCCTCCGATTTGTTTGAAGATGGGCAGCTCGTCATTAAAAAAGGTAAAAAAGTGTATCATCGGGTTGTGATATGAACAGGATAGGCAAGCATTTTATCAGAAGAATGATTGTACTTGCGTTGCTTACGGTTGTGATTGTGGCGATGTATGGTGCAATGAAAAAGAACGTGGAAAACACCGATGGCATTATGATAAAAAGCATTGAGCAAATAGGCCCGAGAGTGCAAATCAGCGGCGAGATTACCTCGCCATATCGCAGCTATGAAGGCGTTAGCTATACCAATCAAAACAATGCCACATACGTTAAAATTTATACTGTATCTGCCATATGGGGCAAGCAAAAGGACTTTTCGCTCAGCGTTGCAGATACCACTAAAATATATTTAGTGGATGAGAAGAAAACCATTCGTATATGGGAGAAGGATGAGAGTCAAAAGATACCGCACGAATCACTTAGCGGAGAGATAATATCAGGCGAGGAGAAAACGGGTGAAGAGTAAGCAGCTATACCAGCAAGCGTATGCAATTTTAAATCATACAACGCCACTTTCGGTGGACTGCGGTCGTTTGTGTGAAAATGCCTGTTGCAAAAGTGATGGCGAAGAGGAGTGCGGAATGTATCTGTACCCCGGTGAAACTGCAATGTTTCAAGGGCAAACGGATAATTTTAAAATAGAAAAATCGGACTTTACATGGGGAACAAAGAGCCGAAATGTACCCATACTCTTTTGCAAGTCGCCATGCAACCGTCATTTTCGGCCACTGTCTTGCCGAATTTTTCCGCTAGTGCCATATATTGAGGGCGGAACACTTCGAATAATGATGGATCCAAGAGGAAAAAGGGTTTGTCCTTTGGCAAAGGCAATGAAAACGCAAGATCTCTTGGAGCAGTTTGTTCATAAAGTGGAGGTTATTTTTCGATTTTTCATAAAAGATTTGGAAATGCGTGCGTACATTGAAGAGCAGAGTAGACTCATTGATGAATGGGAGCTGTAACGGAGGCACACATGGAACTGCTAAGTAGCGACATCAAGTATATAAAAGGGGTGGGCCAAGCTCGAGCAGGGCTATTGGCAAAAATGGGGATATTCACCATAGAGGATATGCTCTATTTTTTTCCTCGCTATGTTGAGGACAGAAGGCAGAGCACGGATTTATATATCATTCAAAGTGGAGAAAATATTTGCATTTCAGCCACGGTATGCTCACTTGTGGCAGAGCAAAGAACCAAAGGGAAAATGAAAGTATATAAAATGCTAATCAAAACAGACAGAGAAATGCTAGAAGCAGTATGGTTTAACAATGAGTATGTAAAAAAATACTTTCAAATTGGGGATGCTTTTACTTTTTATGGCAAGCTGGAAACGAAATTTGGAAAATGGCAGCTTATTAATCCCACCTATGAAAGGGCAGGGGAGGATATACACACCGGAAGGGTTGTACCCGTGTATCATTTGACTGCAAATTTACATCAAAAAACCATCAGACAGATAGCAAGCGTATGCATTGAAACCACCAAGGGATGCCTAAGTGAATATATCCCCACAGGACTACTAACAAAATATGGCCTTTGTGAAATTAATTTTGCCATCGCTTCCATCCATTTTCCGAAAGACATGGAAGATTATGAACAAGCAAAACGCAGACTGGTTTTTGAAGAGCTTTTGTTTTTGCAAATCGGTTTATTTTATGTGCGTGCTAAAAGGCAACAAAAAAATGGTCCTCTGTTTCATGTGCAGGAAGTAATGATGCCATTTACTCAAAAACTGCCATTTACCCTCACCGGCGCACAGCATAAAGTGCTTCATGAAATCTACCGGGACTTATCAAGCAAAAAGCCCATGAGTCGCATGGTGCAAGGGGATGTAGGCTCAGGCAAAACCATTCTTGCCTTTGGCGCCGCATATGCGGCCATGGAAAACGGCTATCAGTCTGCATTCATGGTGCCAACGGAAGTGCTTGCAATGCAGCATTTTAATACGGCACTGACCCTTTTTCCGGAAGAGGCAGTGGCGCTGCTAACGGGGAGCGTTTCAGGAAAAAGAAAAAAAGAACAAATAGAAAAAGTTGCAACCGGCCGTGCGAAGATTGTCATTGGAACACATGCACTGCTCGAGAACAATATAGCATTTCAAAAATTGGGTCTTGTGATAACAGATGAACAGCATAGGTTTGGCGTTGCGCAGCGTTCAACCCTGATGGAAAAAGGGGATAACCCACATTTGCTGGTGATGTCTGCTACGCCCATTCCTCGTACTTTGGCATTGATTTTATACGGCGATTTGGATATTTCCATCGTCGGCGAGCTTCCCCCGGGGAGGCAAAAGATAGATACTTTTGTGGTGGAAGAGAGTATGCGAAGCAGAATTTATGCGTTTATGAAAACACTTATTGATAAGGGCAGGCAGGTGTTCATCGTTTGCCCCATGGTGGAAGAATCTGAACTCGTGGATATCAAAGCCGCCACAACCTTGGCGGAAATCCTATCACAGCAGGTTTTTTCAGAATACTCGGTGCAAGTGTTGCATGGGAAAATGAAACCATCCGAAAAAAATGATATTATGCATCGGTTTTCCATGGGAGATATTCAGGTATTGGTATCCACCACCGTTATTGAAGTGGGGATTAATGTACCCAATGCCACGGTGATGATGGTAGAAAATGCAGAACGATTTGGTCTTGCACAGTTGCATCAAATCAGAGGCAGGGTGGGCAGGGGCATTGACAAATCATATTGTATTTTGCTATGCGGCTGTGGCAGCAAGAAGGCGCAGGAAAGGCTAGATGTACTTGCCAAAACCAATGATGGGTTTGTGATATCCGAAAAGGATTTGCAACTGCGAGGGCCGGGAGATTTTTTAGGCACACGTCAGCACGGCTTGCCGGAACTGCGATTAGCAAATCTATTTTTTGATGCGTTAGCACTAAAAAATGCCCAGGAAGCAGCCGGCGAAATCATTTCAAATGACCCTATGCTAGAGCGCCCAGAGCATCAACTGCTTCGAAAGCGTACGGAGCGAATGTTTGCAAGTAGCTTTGAAAGGGCAACCATTAATTAACAATCCCAACACCACAAAGTCATCAAATTTTGCGATTAGATGATTTTTAAAACCAACACCCATATCAATATTGTTCACTTTCACCATTGACATTCATTGTATAATTGTATACAATAATACAAAAAACAAGGAGAGGGTTATATGGGACTTAGCTTAGCTCAAAAAATCATTCAGGAGCATTTGGTTAGCGGTTCTTTGGCATGCGGTAGCGAGATTGCCATTCGTATTGACCAAACGCTCACACAGGACTCCACGGGAACAATGGCATATCTTGAATTTGAAGCAATTGGATTACCTAGAGTGAAAACAAAGAAATCCGTTGCCTACATAGACCACAATACGCTGCAAGCAGGTTTTGAAAATGCGGATGATCATCAATATATTCAAACCGTTGCTGCAAAGCATGGCATTTATTTTTCAAAGCCGGGCAACGGCATTTGCCATCAGGTACAACTGGAACGTTTTGGTGTTCCGGGCATGACCCTTCTGGGATCGGATAGCCATACGCCGACTGGTGGCGGTATTGGCATGCTTGCCATTGGTGCAGGCGGCCTGGATGTTGCGGTGGCCATGGGCGGCGGTGCATATTATTTGACCATGCCTCAAATTTGCAAAGTAAATTTGAAAGGCAAATTATCACCATGGGTCAGTGCAAAGGATGTTATTTTAGAGGTCCTGCGCATACTCAGCGTGAAGGGCGGCGTGGGCAAGGTAATTGAATACGGTGGTGAAGGCATTAGAAGCCTTAGTGTGCCCGAAAGAGCCACCATCACCAATATGGGTGCAGAGCTGGGTGCAACCACTTCAATTTTCCCAAGTGATGAGATGACAAAGCAGTTTATGCGTGCGCAGGGCAGGGAGCAAGACTGGATAGAACTCTTACCAGATTTGGATGCAAAGTATGATGAAGTGATTGATATTGATTTAGCCGCTTTGGTGCCGATGGCCGCCAAGCCTCACAGTCCGGACAATGTGGATGCAATTGAAAATATAGGCAAAATCAAAGTAAATCAAGTGGCAATCGGTAGCTGTACCAATTCATCGCTCATGGATATGATGAAGGTTGCTTCCATTTTAAAAGGAAAAACCGTGCATCCGGAAGTAAGCCTTGTCATTTCCCCAGGCTCGAAGCAGGTACTTACCATGCTGGCTCAAAATGGAGCACTTTCAGACATGGTAGCCGCCGGAGCGCGTATATTGGAATCTGCCTGCGGCCCTTGTATCGGTATGGGGCAGGCTCCTCAAACGAATGCAGTTTCTCTTCGTACGTTTAATCGCAATTTTGAAGGACGAAGCGGTACAAAATCGGCAGATGTGTATTTGGTCAGTCCAGAGGTGGCTGCGGTTTCAGCGCTTACTGGTGTGCTGAGCGACCCCAGAGAATTTGGCCCTGCACCAATCATTGAAATGCCAGGCCAATTCATTTTAAACGACAATATGGTGCTGAGTCCTGCACCGGAGAATAATCAAATAGAAGTGATAAGAGGCCCGAACATTAAGCCATTTCCGGTGAATAGCCCCATGGAGAAAACCATGGAAGGCAAAGCACTGCTAAAGGTGGGGGATAATATCACAACCGACCATATTATGCCCTCCAATGCAAAGCTTTTGCCGTATAGATCCAATATACCGTACTTATCTGAGTATTGCCTTGTGCCTTGCGATCCGCAGTTTCCGACTCGTGCCAAAGAAAATGGTGGCGGCATCATTATCGGTGGATCCAATTACGGTCAGGGCTCTAGCCGTGAACATGCTGCACTTGCGCCCCTTTATTTAAAAATCAAAGCGGTGATTGCAAAATCCTTTGCCCGCATTCATATGGCAAACCTAATCAATTCCGGCATACTTCCTCTGGAGTTTGTAGATGGAAATGATTATGACAAAATTGATGAAATGGATATACTGAGCATTGAAAATGCGCAGCAGCAGCTAAAGGGTGGCGAAATCATTACAGTAAAAAATATGACAAAAGGCATCAGCATACAAACCAAAGCTACTTTGTCTGACCGGCAGCTTCAAATGATGCTTGTCGGTGGGCTTCTCAATTATACAAAGCGCTGCAGTGAAAACGCCAAATAAAGAAAGGAAGAAAATAAAATGAACGATGCGATTAAAATTGCAACTGAAAAATTCTCGCTTCTTTTGGAGCAACAGCTTATGCGGGCGGAAAAAATCAAAATGGAGAAGGAATTTCTTGATTATGATAAGTTAGATACATTGATTATCGGGGTGACGGGGGGAGATGGCATTGGCCCTGCTATTACCGGTCAGGGGCATCGGGTATTGGAGTTTCTTCTCCAAAATGAAGTGAAGGCCGGAAAGGTTGCTTTTAAGGTAATCGATGGACTTACCATTGAGCGTAGAGCGGCAGAGAATAAAGCCATCACCGATGATGTGTTAGCGGAGCTTAAAGCGTGTCATGTTATTCTCAAAGGGCCCACAACCACACCTCGCGCAGGCGACCCATGGCCGAATATTGAAAGCGCCAATGTTGCGATGAGAAAAGAACTGGATCTGTTTGCCAATGTAAGGCCGGTGAAGGTGCCTGAAAAGGGAATAGACTGGACATTTTTCAGAGAAAATACAGAAGGCAGCTATGCACTTGGCAGCAATGGCATACATGTGAATGAAGATGTTGCATTTGATTTTTGCGTAGCCACAACGGAAGGCTGCGAGAGAATCGCAAAAGCGGCATTTGAATATGCAAAAAAAGCCGGCAAGAGTAGGGTGACTGCTGTAACCAAAGCAAATGTCGTCAAGACCACAGACGGTAAGTTTTTAAATCTTTGCCAGAAGATATCGGCGCAGTATCCGGATATTGCATTTGATGATTGGTATATTGATATTATGACCGCCAAACTGATTGATGAAAAAAGAAGAACCGACTTTAAGGTGTTTATTCTACCCAATCTCTACGGTGATATTTTGACGGATGAAGCAGCGGAATTCCAAGGCGGCGTAGGAACTGCCGGCAGTGCAAACATTGGCAAACGATATGCAATGTTTGAAGCCATTCACGGCTCTGCCCCGAGAATGGTAGACGAAGGAAGAGCGCAGTATGCAGACCCCTGCAGCGTGCTAAGAGCATGCGTGATGCTACTGGAGCACATCGGGCATGGAGATAAGGCTGCAAAGCTTGAGACGGCACTGGATATGTGCATGTATACTGAAAAGAAACTTGTTATTACGGGTAGGGATACGGGTGCGACCTGCTCGCAATTTGCCGATTATGTTATGGAAACGGTGCAAAAGCTGTAAACCATGTAAGCTTCCATTATGGAAAGGATGGTTGATATGCCCCAAACCCAGGAAAACTTATCTTTAGGCAATCGGGTATTTGACCGACTGAGAGAACGGATTTTAGATGGGGAATTAGCTACCGGTCAGGGTCTTATCGAAGCTAAGCTATCGCAGGAATACGGCGTGAGCCGGACTCCTGTACGAGATGCGGTACATCGCTTGGAGCTCGAAGGATTGGTTAAAATTGTACCAAATAAAGGTGCCATTGTCTGTGGCCTTTCCGACAGGGATATTTTAGACATCTATCAAATTCGTATGAAGTTAGAAGCAATGGCGGCTTGCCTTGCTGCCCAAAACATCAACGAAGAAGCACTTATGCAGCTAAAGGAAAGCGTAGAGCTTTTGGAGTTTTATATCATCAAAGGAAATAGTGTGGGACTTGGCCTTTGTGATAGTAAGTTCCACAGAATCATATATGAAGCTTCCAAAAGCCGTCCGCTGGCGAGTACACTTAAAAATTTGCACAGCTATAGCAGACGAGCCGGGAAGGAATCCTTTCGAATAGAAGGCAGACCGGAAAAGGTTCTCACAGAGCATCGGCTGATTTATGAAGCCATTGAAAAAAGGGATCAGGAAAAAGCCCAGCAACTTGCTCAGGTGCACATTGAAAATGCCTTGGCAAGCTATAGCCGTCAGCTTGACATGAGATAGCATAACTTTGCGGATGCAACGATTATGGGTACAGAACGGAGGCTTTTTATGGCTACACTTGGCAACAAAAAGGTTTCGGCTGTTGTGATTAGAAGATTACCTCGCTATTACAGATATTTGGGGGAGCTTCTATCCAATAAGATTACAAGAATTTCATCGGCAGAGCTGAGCCGGAGAATGGGCGTTACTGCATCTCAAATTCGGCAGGACCTCAACTGTTTTGGGGGATTTGGTCAGCAGGGATATGGATATAATGTTGAAAACCTGTATATGCAAATGGGTAAAATTTTGGGTCTTTCGAAGAAACGCAAAATGATCATCGTCGGTGCAGGTAATTTGGGTCATGCCATTGCAAACTACGCCAATTTTGAAAAGCGTGGGTTTGCGCTCTGTGGTATCTTTGATAACGATAAAAAGAAAACGCAAGGGGAAATTGCAGGCATGCAAATTCAGCATATCAAAGCGTTAGAGGCTTTTATCAAAGAGATGTCTGTGGATATTGCCGTGCTATGTGTGCCGAAGCTATATGCACAAGGTATGGCAGAGAGGCTGGCAAGAGCCGGCATTAAAGGAATATGGAACTTTTCCTACACGGAGTTATTACCGCCACAGGGAGTGGTGGTGGAAACCGTACACCTGAGCGACAGTCTGATGACGCTGTCATGCAGAATAAATCAGGAGACGAATGAAACATGAAGGTATTTGGTTTTGTAGGTGATAGTGGTACCGGAAAAAGCTATCGTGCCATGTGGGTAGCCAAGGAGAAAGGGCTTCCTTGCATGATTGATGATGGTCTGCTGATTATGGGAGGCCGAATTGTTGCGGGCAAATCCGCCAAGAGAGAAAAAACCATGTTTGCATCGGTAAGGCGCGCCATTTTCGAAGATCCGGCACATATCGCAGAGGTAAGCACGAAAATAAAAATTTTAGCTCCCGATGGCATTTTAATTTTAGGCACTTCAAAACGAATGGTAGAAAGAATTGCCGCCAGGCTATCCCTGCCTGAAATCACAGAATATGTGATGATAGAGGATGTGGCTTCAAAAGACGAAATCCAAAAGGCACAGGATATGCGCATGAAGCAGGGGAAACATATTATTCCCGTTCCGGCCTTTGAAGTGAAAAAGGACTTTTCGGGATATTTCATCGATCCGCTACGGATTTTCTTTCATGGCAAAGAAAAATATAGTGCGGAAAAAACCATTGTTCGCCCAACCTATAGCTATTTGGGTGATTATACACTCTCCAGAAGTGCAACAGCATCCATTTGCCGGCATGAAGGGAATAAAGTTTCGGGCATTCATGTGGTGAGTGTCAAGGTTCAGCATACGCCAATTGGGGCACATATTGAAATTGACGTTACAATGGAAATGGGGTGCGATATTCGCAAGGCAGCATACAAGGTTCAAAATAATGTAGCGGCTGCTTTAGAGGAATATGCGGCACTTGTGGTGTCTAAAATTGACATTAAGGTGATGTCATTAAAATGAAGTAGGTGAGCATATGCCACTTTTTGCAATAGCGGATCTTCATTTATATAAAGGGATTAAAAATAAACCCATGGATGTTTTTGGCCCTGCGTGGGATAAGCATATGGAACGCCTTGCGGAAAACTGGCGACATAGCGTAACAAATGAGGACACCGTACTCATCCCAGGCGATATTTCTTGGGCAACCTATTTAGAACAGGTGCTTTTGGATCTAGAATATATTGATGAGCTTCCCGGTAAAAAAATCATATCCAAAGGAAATCACGATTATTGGTGGACAACCCTTCGTAAAATGAACGGATTTGTGCAGGAACATGAAATGAAAAGCATTTCCTTCTTGCACAATCATTTTTTTTCTTATGAACAGTATGGTATCTGCGGCACCAGATTATGGGATTTACCCGGTAAGGGTCAAACCCCCGAGGATGAAAAAATATTTGCAAGAGAACTCATTCGCCTTGAGATCTCTTTAGAAGCAGCAGAAAAAGAAGGTTTTGATGAAAAAATCGTCATGCTTCACTACCCACCGGCACGAACGGGTGAGGATTTGCACGAGAGGATTGCCGCCCTTTTTGAGAAATACCATGTTGTGAAATGTGTTTTTGGGCATGTGCATCATACAAAAAACGTTTTTTGTGGCACGATTGGACAAACGCAATATGTGCCTGTGATGGCAGATTATATAGATTTTTCGCCTTTGCAAATCGGTATTTGAAGTCTTATTTTGCAGATGATATTTGGATATGCTAAAATTGTCGTAAAATGCTCCGTAAGCCAAAAAAATCGTTGACATTGCAGATGGGCTGTTATATAATAATATCATATTTTACAAAGAGGTTACAAAAAATGAACATTTCATTTATCGGTAACGGAAATATGGCAGGTGCCATCATTGGCGGTCTTCTAAAGATGGGGAGTTTTGAGGCATCAGATATTGCAATAAGCGATGTGAGCGGGCAACGCCGCCAAGATGCTTCGCAAAAGGGCTTTCGCGTTTTTTCCTCAAATTTTGAGGCTGCATCTGCCTCAGACATCATTGTGCTTGCGGTAAAACCTATCGTCATGGCAAAGGCATTAGAAGATATTTGCACATGCGAAGGAAAGCTTGTCATTTCAATTGCGGCAGGCATTTCAAGTGATTTTATCAGGCAGAGGCTCCATCCTTCCTGTCGCATTGTGAGGGTAATGCCAAATACTCCCGCGCTCTATGGTGAGGGCATGAGCATGATTTGTGAGGATGCAAATGCTTCTAGTGATGATATGCTGATTGTGAAAACGATTTTTGAAAGTGTAGGCAAGGTAGATTTTCTGCCCGAAAAGCTCATTGACGCTGCAATGGCAGTCGGAAGCTCGGGCCCGGCTTACATTTTTATGATTATTGAAGCCTTGGCAGACGGTGGGGTGCTTTGCTCCTTACCCAGAGATAAAGCATATGCTATCGCCGCCCAGACCGTGCTTGGTTCTGCAAAAATGGTGTTGGAAAGCGGCATGCATCCGGGTCAGCTAAAGGACATGGTATGCTCCCCGGGAGGGACTACCATTGAAGCGATGGCAGTGCTTGAAAAGCGGGGCGTTCGTGGCGCAATCATGGAAGCGGTGAAAGCATGTGCCGATAAAGCAGGCAGACTTGCAAAATAACTTGTACATTTATTTATGAATAATGGCATAAATGCATCCACTATCGCAATATAATTTAGTATCATCCTTCTGCATGTCCGGCATGGCAACGCCGAAGCATCTGGATGAAAATGATATTGCGGTAAGGGAAACCCCCGCACAGAGTTTTGGGGGAGCATATGCGAAATAATAAGATAAAACGGCATATTGGCAGTAATTTTCGGCTGTATTTTCTTTTTTCATGCATATTGGTACTGGGAGTTGTCATTGGTGGTATTATCGCTAATTTGGTACCGCAGGAAACCTGTAAAAAGTCAGCAGAATCATTAGGCCTAGCCATTTCAAATCTTTCTAAAGGCACAGCGCAGTGGACTGTGATTTATTTTTTTACATCATCCTCCAAACCGGTATTATCGATGTGGCTTGCCGGATTTTGGCGATATGGTATATGGATTATCATGGCAACACTTTGTTATAAAGGTGCGGCAATGGGGTTTTCGGTGGCACTTTTCGTTCGAATGTACCAAATGCGCGGAGTGGCACTATCCGCGGTGGGAATACTACCGCAACATATCATTTTGCTGCCGTTATATGTCATCGTTGCTGTACTAAGTATAGATATAGGTCGCGGCATGGTCACTTCTCGAAGCTACAAAATGTTACCGACATATATTGCAATATTGATTGCTTCAGTGGCACTTTGCGTGGCAGCTACCGCCATTGATACCTATATTTCTTCTTGGCTCATCGGCAGCCTTGCATATATGATTGAATGAAAGAGAGGGTAATTAACCATGGCAGCTTTGGAATTATATTCAAATTATCTTGAGTCTGAAACAAAGGTTTCAGCAAATACATATCAATCATATATGAGAGACATTCGAATTTTCGGTGATTATCTGCATGAAACGAATGGCCGGCGCAATTATGAAGGTGTGAAAAAGCAAACCCTATGCATTTACATAGACCATTTAGAAAAGCAGGGAAAAGCCAAGTCCTCCATTTACAGAGCCATGGCATCGCTACGAAGCTTTTATAAGTATTTGCTTTATGCAGGGCTGGTTGATGTAAACCCTGCCATGGAGATAGATTCCCCCAAGGTGGACAGAAAGGCAATGCGCGAGCCGCTGACCTCGCACGAGACGCAAACTTTGCTACAACAGCCCGTTTGCAGTGATTACAAGGGGTATCGAGATAAAGCAATGATGGAACTGCTGTGCTCAACGGGAATTAAAATCAGTGAACTCATTGCCCTTGATGTGGAGGATGTTGTCATTGACGATGGCTATATTTTGTGCAATGTAGGCGGCAAAAAGAATAAAGTCAGCATTGGTCCTATGGCACTTTTTGCACTGAAAAATTATTTAAGCAGTGCCAGATTTTCTTTTCTATTTGAGGATTGTACTTGCAAGGCATTGTTTTTAAACACCAGCGGAAATCGCTTGACTCGGCAAGGGCTATGGAAAATCATTAAAACCTATACACTAAAAGCAAATATCGCAAAAGAAATATCGCCCCATTCACTAAAAAAGGTATCCGGCAACCAAAAAGCTACCGCAGGAATATATTAATCTTTTAAAAAGGGTAGCTTTGCAGCTACCCTTTTCGCTATTCAGTGGCTTTTTTCAGCGCATAAACAAACTTTGAAAGCTCCTCGGTAGCTTCTTTGCCGTAATCTTCAATGATTTTAACGATGGCACTGCCTACAATTATGCCGTCAGCATATTTAATAAGCCCTTCTACCTGCTGTGCGGTGGATATACCAAATCCTACTGCAGTGGGGCAAGTGGCATATTTCTGAATTTGTTCAAAGAAATGTCTGAAATCAGTATGGAAACTGCTTCGAACACCGGTTACGCCAAGGGAGGACACGCAGTATAGAAATCCTTTGCTATGGCTAGCGATTTTTTCAATGCGAGACCCGGAGGTGGGTGCCACCAGATTGATGATGTGGACATCACCGGAAAATGCCTCAAATTCCCCTCTCTCTTCAAATGGCAAATCGGGTATAATCACGCCATCAATTCCCACTTCTTTGCAACGCGTAAAAAATAAATTGGAACCAAATTTATATACGGAATTTGCGTACATCATCAGTAGTAGGGGAAGCTCACATTTTTTTCGCAATCGTCTTACCATTTCAAAAATCATGTCTAAATGCACACCGTTTTTCAGAGCACGTTCACTGGCTCTTGAGATAATAGGGCCCTCTGCCACTGGGTCTGAAAAAGGCACACCAATTTCAATGATATCAGCACCGCTTTTTTCCATGGCCAATATGAATTCCTCCGTGGCATAGATATCGGGATCTCCGGCGGTAACAAAGGTAATTAAAGCTTTCTTCCCATGCGCTTTTAATTTCTCGAAAGTATTATCAATCCTATTCATCAATCATTTCCCCCCTGTATTTCGCAATACTTTGTACATCCTTATCACCACGACCGGAAAGGCATATGACTAAAATACTGTCCTTTGGCATGGTAGGAGCGATCTTCATCGCCGCGGCTACTGCATGTGCGCTTTCAATTGCAGGGATAATCCCTTCGCTCTGCGTGAGAAACTCAAAAGCACATACGGCCTCTTCATCTGTAATGGCTGTATATTCTGCTCGGCCACTATGGTGCAGATAGGCGTGTTCCGGTCCTATACCGGGATAGTCAAGTCCGGCAGAAATGGAATGCACTTTATCAATCTGGCCATGTTCATTTTGTAAAAATACAGATTTCATACCGTGAAAAATGCCATTACTCCCACGGGTAAGGGTTGCGGCGTGCATTTTTGTATCAACGCCGTGGCCTGCGGCCTCAGCACCAATTAAGGTAACGCTGGGATCATCAATAAAGTCATAAAACATGCCCATCGCATTGCTACCACCGCCGACGCAAGCCACCACACAGCTTGGTAGTTTTCCTTCCTTTTCAAAAAGCTGTGTTTTCGTTTCTATGCCGATAATCTTTTGAAAATCACGCACCATGGTGGGGTACGGGTGAGGGCCCATAACAGAACCAAAAAGATAAAAGGTGTCTTCCACATGCATTGTCCAATATCGCATTGCCTCATTGACTGCATCCTTCAGCGTACCGGTACCGGAAGAGGCTTCGGTAACACGTGCGCCAAGCATTTTCATTCGATACACATTTAGAGCCTGACGAGAAATATCTTCTGTGCCCATAAAGATCTCGCAGTCCATGCCAAAGAGTGCGGCTGCGGTGGCGGTGGCAACGCCATGCTGGCCTGCACCTGTTTCTGCAACAATTCGCTTTTTATTCAGTCGCTTTGCAAGCAAAGCCTGCCCTAACACATTATTGATTTTATGCGAGCCGGTATGGTTTAAATCTTCTCGTTTAAGATAAATTTTAGCTCCGCTAAGTTTTTTTGTCATATTTCGGGCTTCATACAGCAAGGATGGTCTGCCGGCATAGTTTGCATATAAATCATACAGCTCACGCTGAAAATCTTTATCATCCTTCATGGCATAATATACCGATTCAATTTCTTCAAGAGCACTCATCAAGGTTTCAGGTACGTATTGACCGCCAAACTGTCCAAATCTACCGTTTTTCATTTTCCTTCCTCCTTATTGCATCAATGAATTCTTTTATTTTTGCAGGGTCTTTTTTACCACCCGTCTCCACACCGCTACTCACATCAATGCCATAGGGAACCGCCGTGCATATGGCTGATTGAACATTGTGGATATGAAGCCCACCGGCCAAAATGATGGGTTTTTCAATCATACTCACCGCTCTTTTAGCAAGTGACCAATTTGCGAGCTTTCCGCTACCGCCATAGGACCCCGGACTATCGGCATCAATCAGTAACTTATCGGCAAGCGTGGCACCCGCCAAAAGCTGTGTTTCGTTCACGGGTCGTATTGCTTTCCAAACTTCAATATGAGGGATATGGTCTTTGAGATTTTTGATGAAAGCTTCATCTTCATCGCCATGCAACTGCAAAACATCAAGAGAGGCGTGGTGTGCACAGGAAGCAATAAAAGAAAGATCGGAATTAACGAACACACCAACGGATAAAATTCGCCTATCAAGCTGATCCCTTAGCTTGGCAGCCTGCACAATAGAAACCTGACGAGTGCTTTTCGCAAAGACAAAACCAATGTAGTCTGGCATGCATGCATTAACTGTACAAATATCTTCTTTTCTTGAAAGGCCGCATATTTTAATTTTTGTCATGCCTTGCTCCTTAAACTGCGCATTGTGCTTGCAATATCGCCGCTTCGCATGAGTGCCTCGCCAATGAGCACACCATGGACACCGCAGTTTTTTAAAAACAATATATCCTCTGCGGTAGAAATACCGCTCTCGGAGATGATTACACAATCTTTGGGAACAAAACCTGCCAATTCTTCGGTCGTATGCAAATCAACATGAAAGGTGTTTAAATTGCGATTATTGATACCGATAATTCTTGCACCAATTCTGATTGCTTTTTCAAGCTCTGTGATATGATGCGTTTCAACCAAGGCATGCAGTCCTAAAGTATGGGCAGTGCAGAGTAGGTCCGCCATTTCTTCCTCGCTGAGCATGGCAGCTATCAGTAGAACTGCGTCTGCACCAAGCACTCTGGATTCATAGAGCTGATAGGAATCAAATATAAAGTCTTTTCGCAATATGGGAAGCTGTACCATGCTTCGGATGGCTTTTAAATACTCGCTACTGCCGCCAAAATACGTTTCCTCCGTTAAAACGGAAATGGCATTCGCACCAGCTACTTCATATGCTTTGGCGATGGCCACCGGGTCGAAATTTTTGCAAATGAGTCCCTTGGAAGGGGAGGCCTTTTTCACCTCGGCGATGATGGATGGAAAGCGACTTGCAAGTGCCGACGCAAAGTCTAGCACCGGGCGCTTTTCTTCCAAAGCCTCTGCAATCATGGTTTTTGGACTTTTCATGGATTTTTCTCTTGCAAGCTGTTCTTTTCTGCTACATAAAATCTTATCTAAAATCATGGCAAACCGGTACCTCCTTTTAAGCAACATACATTATGAATAGGAATGGGTCAACTGCCTTAAGCAAATTAGCTTTTCCATGGCGGCCCCGCTGTCTATGGACTGGGCGGCGGCACGTATGCCATCTTCCAGTGTTGGCACAAGACCGTATGCAAGGAGTGCGGCGGCGGCATTGAGAAGTGCAATGTCTCGCTTGGGGCCTTTTTCTCCCTGCAATATGGATAAGGTAATTTGTGCGTTCTCCTGCGCACTTCCTCCCACCAGATCTACACTTTTTGCAAGGGGTAGTCCCAACTGCTCGGGGGAGATATGGTATTTTGTTATGATACCGTTTGCAACTTGTGCAACGGCGGTTTTGGCCACCGTTGATATTTCATCCAGGCCGTCCTCGCCATGTACCACCATGGCGCTTTTTACGCCTAAATTGACCAGTACATTGGCCATCATTTCAAGCAAATGTATATCGTACACACCCAGTAGCATGCTCTCGGCTGAAGCCGGATTAGACAGAGGCCCCAATATATTAAATACACTGCGAATGCCGATTTCTCTGCGCGGCGTTGCGGCATACTTCATGGATTTGTGAAAAACTGGCGCAAACATAAAGCAAAGCCCCACCGATTGAAGACACATGGAGGCCTGGTCGGGAGAAATATCAATCTTCACGCTGAGTGCCTCTAGCACATCCGCACTGCCACTTCTGCCGGAAGCCGATCGATTGCCGTGCTTGGCGACTTGTGCGCCAGCGCCCGCGGCAATAAAGGCTGCAGTGGTGGATATATTAAAGGTGTTTGCCATATCTCCGCCCGTTCCAACAATATCAATCACCGGCTCGCTATGTGATACGCAAGCCGCTTTTTCCCGCATAACCATGGCAAAACCTGTAATCTCATCCACCGTTTCGCCTTTCATGCGCAGTGCCGTTAAAAGCGCGCCAATTTGTGCTTCACTCGCCTCTCCATCCATCATGCATTTCATGGCGGATTTGGCCTCGCCTATGCTTAAATGTTCATTATTTGTTATTTTGCGAATGTATTGCTTGAGCACATCCCGCTGGGAAGGCGCTTCGCTCACCGATAATTGCGTAGTAGGGGTTAGTCCCGCAATGTGGCAAATGAAATTCTTTATGATCCGTTTGCCATAGCCTGTTAAAATCGACTCCGGGTGAAACTGCACGCCGTAAACATGCATTTGGCGATGGCGCAGGGCCATCATCTCACCATTTGGCGCAAGACCGATTACCTCAAGGCATGGGGGAGTGGAGGCTTCCTCCACTTTTAAAGAATGGTATCTGCCAACAAGGATTTTATCCGGTAAACCCTCAAAGAGAGGGCAAGTGGTGTTAATCGTAATTTCTGATTGCTTGCCGTGAATTGGCTCCATAGCATGAACGATCTTTCCGCCAAATGCTTCTCCGATAGCCTGATGACCAAGACAGACTCCCAAAATTGGCACTACTCCTGCAAAGGTTTTTATCACATCAATGCAGATGCCTGCATGAGAAGGGGTGCCGGGTCCGGGTGAGATGATGATTGCTTTTGGAGAAAGCTCGCGGATTTGTTCTAAGGTGATTTCATCATTTCTTTTTACCACAATATCACGATACAGCTCGCCTGCATATTGATACAAATTATAAGTAAAGGAATCGTAGTTGTCTATCATGAGTATCATAAAATTTCACCTGCTTCCATTAAAGCCTTTATCATGGCTTTGGACTTTTGTTCTGTTTCCATAAACTCTTTTTCAGGCACCGAATCATACACAATGCCCGCTCCGGCCTGAATATATGCCTTTGCATTTCTGTATAAAATGGTGCGAATGGCAATGCAGGTATCCATATCACCGTCAAAGGCCAGGTAACCTACTGTGCCTCCATATAAACCTCGCTTTGTGGTTTCCATTTCATCAATGATTTCCATGGCACGCACTTTTGGGGCGCCTGATAGTGTGCCGGCAGGTAGGAGGGACTTTAAGGTATCAATGCAATCCTTATCCTGTGCCAGCGTGCCGGAAACATCACTGACCAAATGCATAAGCTGAGAGTATCGTTCCACTCTCATAAAATCAGTGACGCTCACACTGCCAAACTCACATACCTTCCCAACATCATTTCTGCCAAGGTCCACCAGCATGGTATGCTCGGCACGTTCTTTTTCATCTGTCATCAATTCAATTTCAAGCAGTTTATCCTCTTTTTCATTTTTGCCTCTACGTATCGTGCCGGCAATCGGCCTTGTTTGGACCAAGCCGCTTTCAATACTGACAAGCTTTTCAGGAGAAGCACCGCAAATGTGATAGTCCTTAAATTTAAAATAATACATGTAGGGCGAGGGGTTGGAAACCCGAAGGACACGATAGGTATCAAAGGAATCGGGAGGATTGGCGGCCTCGAAGCGCTGAGAGAGCACAACCTGAAAAATTTCACCGTCGGAAATGCACTGCTTTGCCGCTACCACACCATCCATAAACTGCTGCTTCGATATATTGGAGGTTACCGCTAAGCTTACTTCTTTCTTTTCCTTATCGTCCTTCACTGCCGCCATGCGTACGATGGAAGCAATTTTTTTTGCAGTTTCCACTCCGTTATCATAATTTTTCCGAAAATCTCCCTTGGCAGGAACATTGACAATAATCACGATTTTTTGACGCAAATGGTCAAAGGCAATCACCTCATCGCAGACCAAAAAATGGCAATCCGGCATCTGCAGATCATCTACAGGAGGTTTTTTTAGTGACTTTTCTACGTAGCGCACACAGTCATAGGAAAAATACCCTACAAGTCCACCACAAAAATTTGGGATATTTTCGATTTTAGGGCTTTTATATTCGGCAAGAATTTCTCTTACCGCCTCAAAAGGATCAGCGTTTTTTGTTTGTACGTCGCCGTTTTTATGCTTTATTGTTACCACATAATCCTTTGCGGAAATTTCCATTAGCGGATTGTAACCAATAAAAGAATATCGTCCCCATCTATCTGCATCATTTACACTTTCAAGCAAGAAACAGCATTTTGACCTATGCCTAAGTTTTAGAAACAGATTAATGGGTGTTTGGGTATCGGCATAAAGTTCATAAGCTACGGGAATAATATCGTACTGAGTTGAAAGTGCCAAAGCCTCTTCGAATTGTGGATAAAACATTTTTTATTCGCTCCTTTCATTGTTAAGCTTCATTTTTTATATAAAAAAAGAGCTTTATCGCTTGGGACGATAAAACTCGTGGTGCCACCCAAATTTAGGAAAGCAGAATATACTTTCCCCTTTATACAGGTACGCAGGTATGGAAAACTCTCATAGCAGAGGTACGCAGTTTGGAGATTTCCTCACATCAATACCCTTTCCCATTTACGCAGGGATAAACGGCACAGGATACTCGGTATATACCTTTCCCCTTGCTCCTCACGGATCCATTCACATAAACTTCATGTGCCGACCTTACACCAACGCCAGCTCGCTGAGACATTTCGGGTCTATGCTACTCACTTCCGCTCTTCGGATTTCTTTGCAATATTCATTTTAGATTATTATATTCCCACGAAGCGACTTTGTCAACTGTTTTTTTGAAAAAGGGTGTAATTTCTTTTTGAGTGGGAATAAAATATGCAAAAAAAGCAATATTTTAAGATATGATTAGAAAATACACAAACGAATAAATTATCATATAAAATAACCGATTATTCAAGCGAAAAATGCATGAAATAGGGATTGACACGGAATAATCAAAGTGATATGCTATTATAATGCATTAAGCATTTTAGGATCATTGAAGAAAATCATTCGGGAGTAAAAAATGTTAAAATTAGCAAAGTACTTAAAACCATTTTTGGCAGTGCTGTTCTTTACCATTGTACTATTGTACATTCAAGCGGTTTGTGACCTTGCGCTGCCCGATTATATGTCGGATATTGTGAATGACGGGATTGCAAGCAACAATACGCTTTTTATTTTTAAAGCCGGCTCTGTTATGCTGGCCATTGCACTTGTGAGTGCTGCTTCTACAGTCATTGTAGGCTATCTCTCCGCATATGTTGCGGCAGGGGTTGCCACAAACCTGCGCAGTGATATTTTTAAAAAAGTGGAGTATTTTGCAGGCAGCGAGTTTGATAAGTTTTCCACCGCTTCGCTCATTACCAGAACGACAAATGACATTACACAAATTCAAAATCTAATTGTCATGCTCATTCGTATGGTTGTATATGCACCCATCCTTGGCATTGGCGGCATTATTAAAGCAGTGGATAAAAGTATTTCCATGTCATGGATTATCGCTTTGGCAGTCATTACGCTCATTTGTCTTATCGGCATTGTGTTTTCAATCGCCCTGCCGAAGTTTCAATCTGTGCAAAAACTCATCGATAAGCTTAATCTCATTATTCGAGAAAACCTTTCAGGAATGCTTGTTATCAGAGCATTTAATACACAAAAATATGAAGAAAAGCGTTTCATCAAAGCCAACAGGGATCTCACGGACACCAATCTTTTTATCAATCGCCTCATGGTTGTGATGATGCCTGCTATGATGTTTATCATGAATGTAACGGTGCTGATGATTCTTTGGGTGGGTGCCGATATGGTATCTGCATTTAAACTTGATGTGGGAGATATGATGGCATATATGCAATATTCCATCCAAATTATCATGGCATTTTTAATGATGTCGGTGATGTTTATAATGCTTCCGAGAGCTTCCGTTTCTGCACAGCGTATTTCCGAGGTGCTAATGGTTGCGCCCACCATTTGTGATCCGCAAGAGCCAAAGCTTCTGGAGCAAGACTTTCAAGGCGTTGTAGAGTTTTCGGGAATAAGCTTTCGATATCCGGGTGCAGAGGAAAACGTGCTGGACAATATCAACTTTACAGCCAAACCGGGGCAGATTACCGCATTTATTGGCCCTACGGGCTCCGGGAAAACCACCCTCATCAATCTATTACCAAGATTCTATGATCCAACCGAAGGGAGCGTAAGGATAGACGGTATTGATATTCGTGAAATCGCACAAAAGCAGCTTCGTGAAAAAATCGGATATGTGCCCCAAAAGGGTGTTCTGTTTTCAGGAACTATAGAGAGTAATTTAAAATATGCAAACGAAAATGCTGACGAGCAAATGGTGCAAAAGATCGCGAAGGTGGCGCAGGCCATGGATTTTATTGAGGCTAAAACAGACGGGTTTTTCAGTGAAATTGCGCAGGGTGGTGCCAATGTATCGGGCGGGCAAAAGCAAAGGCTTTCCATTGCAAGGGCACTGATGAAAAATGCAAAAATCAATATATTTGACGATAGCTTTTCCGCACTTGATTTCAAGACGGATTCCGCACTGCGCAGAGAGCTTAAAATCCATACTGCAAACAGCACGATGATCATTGTAGCCCAAAGAATTAGTACCATTATGCATGCAGAGCAAATTATCGTACTGGATCAGGGACGAATTGTAGGCAAGGGAACCCATGAGCAATTACTTGAAAATTGTAGTGTATATCGTGAAATTGCGCTATCTCAGCTGTCAAAGGAGGAACTATCATCATGAGCGAGTTGAAGGAATCCTCCAAGAATAGACCTTCCGGGGGACCCCCAATGGGGGGGCCTATGGGTGCCGGAATAGGCGCACCGCCTCAAAAGGCAAATGATTTTAAAGGCACGATGTCAAAGCTTATCCAGTATTTACGCCCTTATCAAGGCAAAATGATGCTTGTATTTGTTTTTGCGATTAGCTCCACCATCTTTACCATCGTTGGACCTAAAATGTTGGGAAAGGTAACGACTAAATTATTTGAAGGACTCATAGCATATTATACCAAGTCAGGACTGTTAACGGATTTTGGATATATTCGCACGATGCTGCTCATTCTTTTGGGGCTCTATGTACTCTCGCTTATTTTTGGATATATTCAGGGCTATATCATGTCTGCCGTATCCATGGAGGTCACCTACAAATTGAGGCAGAACATCTCTGAAAAAATCAACCGTATGCCACTGAAATATTTTGACACCAACACCCATGGCGAGGTACAGTCCAAGGTGACCAATGATGTAGATACCATCAGCCAAACGCTCAACCAAAGTCTTTCCCAAATTATCACGTCGGTGACCAGTGTGCTTGGCGTATTGGTGATGATGCTATCCATTAGCTGGCTGATGACATTGGCGTCATTGTTAATTATTCCCATGTCCAGCATGCTCGTGATGGTTGTGGTGAAAAAGTCTCAAATTCACTTTAAAAATATGCAGGAATACATGGGGAATATCAATGGGCATGTGGAGGAAATGTATTCAGGTCATTTGGTGGTTAAGGCCTTTAATGGAGAACAGAAGTCAATATTGAAATTTGAAGAATATAATAAGAGTATGAAAAACTCGGTACTTCAAAGCCAGTTTCTATCGGGTATGATGATGCCGATTATGAACTTTATGGGCAATATCAGCTATGTTGTGGTATGTATTTTGGGCGGGTATCTTGCAGTCAACGGAAACCTGAATGTGGGTGATATTCAATCATTTATACAGTATGTGCGTTCCTTTACCCAGCCCATCATCCAGCTTGCAACGATTTCCAATACACTTCAGTCTACAGCAGCGGCGGCGGAGAGAGTATTTCAGTTTTTAGATGAAGAAGAGGAAGTTCCTGATCCTATCAACTCTGTTACGCCAGAGAAAGTGGTAGGAGATATTGAATTTAAAAATGTAAGATTTGGATATAGCGAGGATAAAATAATCATTGGGGATTTTTCAGAGCATGTTTCCGCCGGTGAGCGTGTTGCTATCGTTGGGCCGACAGGGGCCGGTAAGACAACAATGATTAAGCTTCTCATGCGGTTTTATGATATAAACAGTGGCCAGATTATCATTGATGGTCACGATATTAGGGAATTTACCAGAAACGACCTTCGAAGTATGTTCGGTATGGTGCTACAAGATACATGGCTCTATAATGGGTCCATCATGGACAATATACGATATGGCAGGGTAGATGCCTCGGATGAAGAGGTAATAGAAGCTGCCATTGCCGCACATGCAGATGGATTTATTCGCGCCCTGCCGGGTGGATATAGTATGGAGCTCAACGAGGAAGCCAGCAATATCTCCCAGGGACAGAAGCAGCTACTCACCATTGCAAGAGCCATTTTGGCAGATCCGCAAATACTTATATTGGATGAAGCCACAAGCTCGGTGGATACCAGAACCGAGGTTTTAATCCAAAAGGCAATGGAAAAGCTCATGGTAGGAAGGACCAGTTTTGTCATTGCGCACAGATTGTCTACCATTCGAGATGCAGATATTATTTTGGTTATGAAAGATGGCGATGTCATAGAGCAAGGCAGTCATACAGAGCTTATTGCAGCAAAAGGATTTTACGCCGGACTGTACAACAGCCAGTTTGATACAGGGGTGGATGAATAAGCGTTCAAATTGCAAACAAAAATGAATGATGTTGGAAGGAAGGATCAATATGAACAAGGCCACGAAGGTGATGACGGTGATTTTTGCAGTAATCATCATTGTAGGAGGAGCATTTGCCTGGTATTTTTACAATCAGGAAACCTCTTTCTTCTTTACGGATAATGCACAGATAACGGCGAAGACCATTACAATTACTCCCACTGGCACAGGTAAGCTGGTGAAGTGGGATGTCTCAGAAGGCGACTATGTGGATAAGGATGAGGTTTTGGGTCGTCAAAACAATACCGCGTATATCAAAACGCCCATCGCCGGCGAAGTTGTGCGCTCCAATGTGGTGATAGATCAAGTGGTGGCACCCGGAACGGAGCTTGCCATTGTGGCAGATGTAGCCAATATGTACGTCAAGGCAAATATCGAGGAAACCGACATTGCGGCCATTTCCGAAAACCAGATCGTGGATGTGAGTATTGATGCATACCCCGGAGTGAAATTTGAAGGGTATGTAGAAGAGATCAATATGGCAACCCATCAAGCGTTTACCGGCTCAATGAATATGAATACCAGCGGTACATATACAAAGGTGACACAGCTTATTCCGGTGAAAATTCTACTGACCAATGCGAAGGATTATTCCTTTCGCCTTGGCATGAATGCGACGGTTAAAATTCACTTGAAATAAATGCATTATGCTACAAATATCATGCGGTGCATACGAAACATGAATTAAATAATAAAAAAAGCTTGCATTTTATGAAAAGCTGTATTATAATGTTCGTGTTGCACAGGGCCCTATCGTCTAGTGGTTAGGACACCGCCCTCTCACGGCGGCAACAGGGGTTCGAGTCCCCTTAGGGTCACCAAAAAGACCACCATCTATTGATAAAAATAGATGGTGGTTTTTGTTTGAAATTGCCGCCTTTGTTATACCATATTTCCGGGAACACATCATGATAGATTGACACATCTTAAAATATCCTTCAAATATTTCCAATATAATATTCTGTTCCACTTGAATTTTTTAATGCGTTGTGTTATATTATGTATGTAGAAAGGGAAGGTGATACAAGTGGTTTATTCAATAAACGAAATCAGAGAAAAGGTTGCGCCTGTCGCGGCTAAGTATGAGCTATCTGCTGTGTATCTCTTTGGCTCTTATGCACGAAATGAAGCAACCGAAAAAAGCGATATTGATATTTTAATCGATCGTAGAGGGGCTAAAATTTCAGGTCTTTTTCAAATGGGTGGATTATATAACGATTTGTGCGAATGTTTTGGCAAAGAAGTTGATTTGGTCACAACAGGAGCGTTGGAGCAAGCAACAACAAAAAGGCGTACACCGTGGTTTGCTGATTGTATTGAAAAGGAGAAGCTTAAAATATATGGATAAAAGAGATTTAGGGATTATCCATCACATCAAAAGCTACTGCGAGGATATTGCAGAGTATATTGACAGGTTTGGCAGTGATTATCATGTTTTCATCAGTGATTCTGCCTATTATAACGCTGTTTGCATGTGCGTTTTGCAAATTGGTGAGTTGTCGAATAAATTGTCCGACGGTTTTCGTGAAGAAACGAAGAATAAAATGCCGTGGGACATGATTCGTGGTATGAGAAATATGCTCGCCCATGTTTACGACCAAATGGATGATGCGATTTTATGGGAAACAGCAAAAAACGACATTCCAAAAGTATTAGAATTCTGCAACGAAATGACAGCACATCAAGCATAAGATCTGCTGTGCAAATATTCTAGTGGTTACGCCGAAGCGGATTAGTTCGGCTTTGGAATGGCTTTGCTCAGCACACAAGGAACGACAAATTCCGAAAGGAAATTGTCGTTCCTTGTGTTACTACCCACTCTTCATTTATTATTCTACATTTAAATTCATCCCATTATTTTAATTTAAAAAGCCCGAAAAGTATCAAAAAATCACTTTAAGCCGTTTTTGTATTGACAAAAACAACGTATATAATATATAATATGAAATTAAGCTGTTATCAATACAGCCCGCCGGAGAAAGGGATGGTTATTTGATGCATCAAGGGCACAGAGAACGTGTTAGACAAAGATTTTTAAGAGAATCTTTATCATCCTTTGCGCCGCATGAACTGATGGAGTTTCTGCTATTTTATGCCATACCAAGAAGGGACACCAATGAATTGGCACACAGGCTGATGAAGACCTTTGGCTCGTTGTCTTCCGTGTTTAACGCAGGGGTATCGGAGCTGATGAAGGTAGAAGGAATGGGGCGGAATGCTGCTATTCTGATATCAATGATTCCACAGCTTTCCCAGCGATATTTGTCGGATACCAAAGGTAGTCGGCCTTTTATTATGGACTCCACTGCGGCGGGCGAATTTTCCTTATCTCTCATGTGTGGAAGAATTTACGAGGTCTTTTTTGTTGTATGTATGGACAAGCAGCGTAGAGTTTTATATACGGAGCTGATATGCGAGGGGACAATTGATGAAACACCTGCATATCCGCGGCTGATTATCGAATCGGTGCTGAGGCATAAAGCACATTCTGTCATTTTGGTGCACAATCATCCCAGTGGCGGGTTGCAACCCTCTGCAAATGATGTGAATGTAACCAAAAGAATTGTGACAGTGTTAGAATCGATGGATATCAGTGTCGTCGATCATATCATTGTGGCAGATGGGAAATTTACCAGCATGTCCGATCGGGGACTCATGCCGAATTAAGCGAATAGGATGATTGATGTGATTTATTATATTTTATTGTTTATAGCACTTTTAGGCACTGACATTGGTGCGAAATACATGGTCACCTCTGCAATGCAAGAGGGGCAGAGCATTGCACTTTGGAGAGATGTTTTCCATATTACCTATGTTCGAAATAGTGGTGCGGCGTTCGGAATTTTTGATAATAATGCATTTGCACTTGGTATTGTTTCGGTGCTCATTATGGTCATTATTTTATTATATCTTATCATTCAGAAACCCAAAAGTCAGCTCCTCATCAGCGCCCTTGTAGTGATCATGGCCGGGGGACTTGGCAATGCGCTAGACAGATTTCGATTTTCCTATGTTATTGATTTTTTTGATTTTAAGCTTATTCATTTTGCAGTCTTCAATACTGCAGATACATTTGTAGTATGTGGTACAGCACTTATCATGCTGTATGTGCTGTTTTGGGAAGGGAAGAGGAAGGATGAAGCTCATTGCTAATTCCAGTGGACAGAGGGTAGATTGTTTTGTTGTAGATGCTACGCATATCACCCGATCGTATTTGTCCAAAATTATCGAAGGTGGAGGCTTGTTTATCAATGGAGGAAAAGCAAAGGCCTCATATCGGCTAAAAGATGGCGACGAGATTGACATTGAAATCCCCGAGCCCACGCCTCTTGCAGTTTGTGCGCAGAAGATAGAACTTGAAATTGTATATGAAGATAAGGAACTTTTGGTCGTCAACAAAGCGCAAGGCATGGTGGTGCACCCGGCCGCCGGACATCATGAAGGAACTCTTGTGAACGCACTAATGCATCACTGTCCCGATGAACTATCCGGAATAAATGGAATTATGCGGCCGGGCATTGTTCATCGAATAGATAAAGATACAAGCGGTCTTCTTTTGGTCGCCAAAACAAATAAAGCGCATCTTGGACTCGCGGCTCAACTGAAAGAGCATAGTCTCAAAAGAGAATACCTGGCACTTGTGCATGGCGGTTTTTCGGTAGATTCAGGAAAGATTGATGCACCAATCGGGCGAAATCCAAAGGATAGAAAGAAAATGTGTGTCACAAGTATCAATGCAAAAAGTGCGGTAACAAATTATAAGATAATTGAGGCACTCGGGGCATATACCCTGATAAGCTGTCGGTTGCAAACGGGGCGTACGCACCAAATCAGAGTGCATATGAGCCATATTGGCCATCCGGTGGCAGGGGACAAGGTCTATGGGGCAAAAAAAGAAAAATTTGAAACCAATGGGCAGCTACTGCACGCAGAACGAATCGGATTTATACACCCCACAACCGGGGAATACTTAGCGTTTTCTTCGCCGCTACCTGAATACTTTGAAAAGGTTCTAAGGCAGCTGCGCATGAATATATAGCAATAACCTGAAGAAGAGGAGGCAAGAGTTGATGAGCTCTTTCGAGGTGAGAATGAACAAGATAATGGACAGTGATGGTATAAATAGAGCCATTACCCGTCTTTGTGTTGAGATCATTGAAAAGAATAAAGGTCTTGACAATCTGTATTTGATCGGTATCCAGCGAAGAGGCGTTGCTTTGGCAGAGCGAATTGCGGATAAAATGATGGAAATGGAAAAAATGAGACCAAAGGTAGGCGTTCTTGACATTACCTTTTATCGGGATGATCTTAGTGTTTTAAGTGAACATCCACTGATTAATGATACGAGCATCGACTTTCCATTTGATGGCGCAAAGCTTGTGATTGTGGATGATGTACTATTTACCGGCAGAACGGTAAGGGCAGCCATTGAGGCGATTATGGAAATGGGTAGACCAAGTCAAATTCAGCTTGCAATTTTGGTAGACAGAGGTCATAGAGAACTACCAATTCGTGCAGATTATGTGGGCAAGAATGTACCAACCTCTACGCGAGAAATCATAGAGGTGCATGTTCAAGAAATAGACGGACAAGATGGTGTGGTTATTAAAGAATATTCATCTGATACATAAGTGCAGACGAAATTAGAGGAGTGCAAAACATGCTGGGAAACAAAAAGGATCTGCTGGGGATCAAAGATCTTACTGCAGAGGAAATACAGTATATTCTAAGCAATGCAGCTACAATGAAGCATATCATCATGCAAAACAACAAAAAGACACCGCATTTGCGAGGCAAATCTGTTGTAACATTATTCTACGAAAACAGTACAAGAACAAGACTTTCCTTTGAGCTTGCAGGGAAATATTTGAGTGCAGACACCGCAAATATTACCGCCTCCGGAAGCAGTATTCAAAAGGGTGAAAACCTTCTGGATACCGGACGAACACTGAATATGATGGGGACGGATATCATTGTGATGCGTCACCCCTGTTCCGGCGCACCTCATTTTTTAGCAAAGCATATCAAAGCATCGGTAATCAATGCCGGCGATGGAATCAATGAACACCCCACGCAAGCACTTCTTGATATGTTTACGATTTTGGAAAAGAAAAAAGAGATTAAAGGACAAAAAGTCGCTATTCTAGGTGATGTATATCATAGCAGAGTGGCACGCAGCAATATATACGGACTGACGAAAATGGGAGCAGAGGTATGCATTGGGGCACCGGCTACCCTTCTGCCGCCGGGCATTGAAAAAATGGGCGTTAAAGTATACCCAAGTGTGCAAGAGGCGATGATTGACGCGGATGTTGTTATGAACCTTCGAATTCAGACCGAAAGGCAAAAACGAGGGCTGTTTCCTTCCACAAGGGAATATGCAAGATTTTTCGGAGTAGATGAAGCACGCCTTCAGTATGCAAAGCCGGATGCACTCATTATGCATCCCGGACCTGTAAACCGAGGCGTGGAGATTACCAGTGCGGTGGCTGACCATAAGCGCAGTGTAATTGATGAACAGGTGCTCAACGGTGTAGCCGTTAGAATGGCACTGCTGTATATTTTTGCACGGAAGGGTGGTTCCAATGAGAATATTGATTAAAGGTGGGCGTGTTATTGACCCCAGCAGTGGGGTTGATGAAGTCAAGGATATTTATATTTCAAAAGGCATCATTGCTGATATTGATCAGGATATTGAACTGGATGATTTGGAGGACATTGTCATAATTCATGCCTCCGGAAAAATTGTGGCACCGGGCCTTGTGGACATGCATTGTCATCTGAGAGATCCCGGCTTTGAATATAAGGAAACCATTGAAACAGGTACGCGAAGTGCAGCAGTGGGTGGGTTTACCTCCATCGCTTGTATGCCAAACACCAATCCTGTTATTGACAACAAGGCGGTGGTGGAATACATTCTCTCTCGTGCAAGTAGTTGCGGCGAAGTGAATGTTTATCCTATCGGCGCCATTACAAAAGGATTGCAAGGCGAGGAGCTTTCGGAAATCGGAGAGCTCAAATTTGCCGGTGTTGCGGGGATATCGGATGATGGCAAACCCGTTACCAATGCGAACCTAATGAGAAGAGCACTCCAGTATGCTACGATGTTTGATACCGTTGTGATTTCGCACTGCGAAGACTTAAGCTTAGCTGCTGACGGGGTGATGAACGAAGGATATATGTCAACAATGATGGGTCTAAAAGGCATCCCGTGTGTGGCCGAGGAGGCCATGGTGGCTAGAGACATTCTTTTAGCGGAGGTAGCCGGTGCCAATTTACACATTGCTCATGTGAGCACAAAAGGCTCTGTGGCACTGGTTCGCGCCGCGAAACAAAAAGGAATTCAAGTCACTTGCGAGACCTGTCCTCATTATTTTACGCTTACAGAGGATGCGGTAGCAAACTACAACACAAATGCAAAAATAAACCCGCCGCTACGCACAGCAGAGGATGTGGAGGCAGTCATGCAAGGGCTGAGGGACGGCACAATTGATGCCATTGCTACAGATCATGCTCCGCACCATCTTGATGAAAAAATGGTCGAATTTGATTATGCGGCAAATGGAATTGTGGGCTTTGAAACTGCACTGGGCCTTGGCGTAACCTATTTGGTAAACACAGGTGTCCTCACCATTAGCGAGCTGATTGCCAAAATGTCGGCCAATCCGGCTGATATTTTAGGGCTGAACAAAGGAAGGCTTACCATTGGCCGTCCGGCGGATGTTGTTGTGATTGACACGGAGGAAGAATACTCGGTGGACACCTCCTTGTTTTTATCAAAAAGCAAAAACTCGCCGTATCACGGCTATAAGCTAAAAGGAAAAGCAGAATATACCATTGTGGGCGGCAGAATTGTGGTTCAAAATGGAGTGATTAAATAAAAGGGGTTTTTGAAAATGTCGGCTGACAGGCTTATTTCTCTTATACAGAAAAAAAATAATCCCACTGTTGTAGGGCTTGATCCAAAACTAGCGTTTATTCCATCCTTTATTATGGAAAAGAGTATAAAGGAATATGGGAAAACCTTAGAAGCGGCGGCGGATGCAATTGAAATATTTAACATGGGGCTCATTGACGCGCTCTATGATATTGTACCTGCCATAAAACCCCAATCGGCTTATTATGAAATGTATGGACTGCCGGGGCTTCGTGCTATGCAAAAGACCATAGCTTATGCCAAGAAAAAGGGGCTTTATGTGATTTTAGATGTCAAGCGCAATGATATCGGTACCACCGCACAGGCTTATTCGGCGGCTTATCTTGGAAAGACGGATATATGCGGCCAGAATTGTGAAGCTTTTCCTGTGGATGCAGTGACAATCAATGCGTATTTGGGAAGTGATGGCATTGAACCGTTTATAAAGGATTGTATTGCATATGATAAAGCGATGTTCATTTTAGTAAAGACCTCCAATCCATCCTCCGGACAACTTCAGGATTTATCCTTAGGGGACATGGCTGTATATGAAAAGATGGCGGAACTTGTAAATGGGTGGGGGGATGGTACAATCGGTAGCAATGGCTACAGCAGTATCGGTGCAGTGGTAGGCGCCACCTATCCTGCGCAGGCGAAGGTACTCAGAAGCCTGATGCCCCATGCGATTTTCTTGGTACCCGGTTACGGTGCACAGGGCGGCTCGGCCGCAGATGTGCGCCCTGCTTTTCACAAAGACGGCAAAGGGGCCATTGTCAATTCCTCAAGGGGAATCATGTGTGCCTATCAGTCCGGCGGATTCAGTGAGTTGGACTATGCCTTGGCGGCAAGAAACGAAGCGCTACGGATGCAAAAGGAGTTGAATGAAGTTTGCTTTGGGTAAAAGGCGTTACAATATCAAATAAGCAAATTGCAAGTGGCATGATGGATATGAAAATAAATTGTCCACAGGTTGCTAAAACAGCAAAGCCGGGGCAATTTGTCAATGTGCTTTGTAGTGGTGGGCAGGCGTTTTTGCGCCGGCCTATTAGTATTTGTGACTGCAAGGATAACGTTCTTCGCATTATCTACGAAATCAAGGGCAAGGGAACGGCACTGCTTGCAAAGTATGAAGCGGGAAGCGAAGTGGATATGCTTGCGCCTTTGGGCAATGGATTTACAGTAAGTCCTATACATAAAAACCCCATTATCATCGGTGGGGGCATCGGGGTTTATCCGCTTTTGATGCTGGCAAAAAAGCTAAATAATCCTCATATTTTCTTAGGATTTAGAGATGAATCGAGGGTAACACTGCATGAAGAGTTTGGGCGAATTGGTACAACCTATTTATGTACAGATGATGGAAGCTGTGGCATTCACGGCTTTGCAACCGACGAGGCAGAAAAAATCATTACACAAAATCAAAGCGAAATCATTTATGCCTGCGGCCCGGCACCAATGCTAAAAGCGGTAGTAGCACTTGCAAATAAACATGGCATTGCTTCGCAAATTTCCATGGAGGAGCGAATGGGTTGTGGAATTGGTGCATGTCTTGTTTGTGCATGCAAAACAAAAAAAGGGGAAAACTGGGAATATTCCCATGTGTGTAGTGACGGCCCCGTTTTTAAAGGGGAGTGTGTTGTTTTTGAATGAACCTTGCTTAAAAGTGAATATTGCCGGCGTAGAGCTTAAGAACCCGGTGATTACCGGCTCGGGCACCTTTGGATTTGGCAAAGAATATGGCAATTTTTTTGATTTATCCCAATTGGGCGGCATCTGTGTCAAAGGGCTGACCATAGAGGAGCGGCAGGGAAATCCGCCTCCTCGCATCGCAGAAACGCCTTCCGGTATTTTAAACAGTGTGGGCCTACAAAATCCTGGAATTGCAAGATACTTGGATACAGAGCTTTTAAGACTTCGCCAATATGATACGGTTATTATCGCAAATATTTCGGGCAATACAGTGGAGGAATACTGCGAAATGGCAGCAATGGTATCGGGTAGCAGTACCGATATGGTGGAGATGAATATTTCTTGTCCCAATGTAAAGCAGGGCGGTGTTGCCTTTGGAACCGATCCGGATATGGTGCTCAAAATCACCGAAAAGGTAAGAGCCTGCTGTACAAAACCGTTGATTGTGAAGTTATCACCCAATGTAACGGATATTACGCTTACTGCCAAGGCGGCCAAGGCCGGTGGAGCGGATGCCATCTCCCTTATCAACACCATCACAGGCATGGCCATTGATTATAAAACCAGAAGACCTATTTTAAAAAATAACATTGGTGGCCTTTCCGGGCCAGCCGTAAAGCCGGTTGCATTGCGCATGGTATGGCAGGTATACAACACCGTGGATCTGCCCATCATTGGTATGGGTGGGATATGCACCTTTGAGGATGCCATTGAGTTTATGTTAGCAGGTGCCAGTGCGGTTGCAATCGGAACATATCAATTTATAGCGCCCACTGCGGCTGTCGCTGTGGTAGAGGGGCTTCGCCAATATTGCATAGAAAATGAAATTGAAAATATTAGCAGTATCGTCGGGAAATTGGAAATATGGTAAATGGGAGATTAGCATGACAAAACTGATTTTTGTTCGCCATGGCGAAGCTGAGGGAAATGTAGAGCGGTTTTTTCATGGGCATTATAATTCCAATATGACCTATAATGGACATATGCAGGCAAGAGCTACTGCAAAGTTGCTTTCAAAAGAGCCATTAGACGTGATATATTCCAGTGACCTGCGCAGGGCCATAGACACAGCAGGCTATGTAGCAAGGTGCAAGGGGATGGACATTCTTCTTCGCCATGAGCTTAGGGAAATCAACGGTGGTCATTGGGAGAATTTGATGTGGGATGAACTGCCAGAGAAGTATCCATTGGAGTATGAGCATTGGCTCAGCTTCCCTCACTTGCTTCACATGCCGGGTGGCGAGCGTATGCAAGATTTTGCTTGCAGGGTGCAGGGGGCTATCAATGAAATTATCACTGCCAATAGTGGGAAGACAATCGCAATTTTTACGCATGGGACTGTGATTAAAACCATGATGTGTCTTTGGAAAGGGTTTTCACTTGCGGATTTTCCGCGGTTAAAATGGCACGATAATGCCTCGGTTACCATGGTGGACTTTTTAGGTGACCATTTTCATATTGTGCAAGAAGGGTACAATGCACATTTGGGAGAGCTTAGTACACTAAATAAACAGGATTGGTGGAAAGCCAATTCGAAAGGATGATGATATATGCCACTTGTTGATATGTCACTGGAGAAATTGTTCTGCTATGAAGGGACGAACCCAAAACCTCAAGATTTTGATGCGTATTGGGAGCGCGCCTTGGAGGAAATGAAAGCGACAGATCCTCAGGTTACGCTTGTTCCTTCTTCATTTCAAGCGCCGCATGCAGAGTGCTTTCATTTATATTTTACCGGAGCGGGGAAAAGCAGAATTCATGCCAAATTTGCAAGACCCAAAAACAGGGAGGGGAAATGCCCTGCTGTGCTGATGTTTCACGGCTATGGGAGTCATAGCGGTGATTGGTGGGATAAGCTTGCCTATGTAGGAGAAGGATTTTGCGTGGCTGCCATGGACTGTAGGGGACAGGCAGGTAAATCCGAAGATCTAGGTAGCGTAAGCGGTACAACACAAAATGGCCACATCGTAAGAGGGTTAGACGATGCGCCGGACAAGTTGCTTTTTAAAAGTGTATTCTTAGATACAGCGCTTCTTGCAGACATTATCATCAATATGCCAGAAGTCGATGAGCAAAGAGTCGGCTGCATTGGAGGGTCGCAGGGCGGTGGTTTATCCCTTGCCTGTGCTTCCTTAGAGCCACGCATCAAAAGAGCTGGATCCACATTCCCTTTTTTAAGTGATTATCAGCGTGTGTGGAACATGGACCTAGCTGCCGGGGCATATGCAGAACTCAAAACATATTTCCGTAATTTTGATCCACGCCACGAGAGAGAAGAAGAGATTTTCACAAGGCTTGGATATATTGATATTCAGTATTTGGTTCCCCGAATAAAAGCAGAAGTTTTTATGGCAACGGGATTGATGGATACCATATGTCCGCCGTCAACGCAGTTTGCGGCATATAATAAAATTACATCCAAAAAGGAGATGAAAATATATCCTGATTTTGGTCATGAGAGCTTACCGGAGTTTAACGATATGGTATACCGGTTTATCATGGGCCTGAAGGATCTATGAGCAGGGATTTTGGCAGGACACTCAGAGAGATGGATAAAACTTTGCTAATTGCAGTGATTGCAATTAGTTTATTTGGCATTGTTGTCATAACCAGTGCGACCAAAAGCATAGGTATGAGATATCCCATTGTGCAAACCATATCCTTTCTCGTGGGGCTCTTTACCATTTTCGTCGCTTCGTCCGTGGATTATGATGTGTTTAGCCGAAATGCCAAATACATTTATATGGTCAATCTATTTTTGCTTGTCATTGTGCTCATTGGCGGCGTTGGCAAGGAAGTGGGTGGAATTAGCTGGCTTCGGTTTGGGTCATATTTAGGATTGCAGCCATCCGAGCTTGTAAAGGTAGGGTTTATCATTACACTTGCGCGGCATCTTGAAAAGGTAAAGGACAGTATCAATCGCTTTATGCCTTTTATTGGTGTTCTTTTGCATATTGGTCTGCTTTTACTGTTGGTTCTGATGCAACCAGACTATGGAACGGCCATGGTATATATTTTTATATCCATTTGTATGATCCTTGTGGCAGGATTGCAGTATCGTTATTTTGTAGGTTTTTTTGGTGCATTTTTAGCGTTTGCACCCATTGCATGGTTTTTCATATTAAAACCATACCAAAAAAATCGGTTTTTGGTGTTCCTCAATCCGGAATTTGACCCTTCGGATGCAGGGTATCAGGTCATACAATCAAAGATAGCCATTGGCTCCGGCGGTTTTTTGGGGCAGGGCCTTATGAAGGGCACGCAAACACAGCTTGGTCTTTTACCTGCAAAGCATACGGATTTTATTTTTGCCGTTATCGGAGAGGAAGCAGGCTTTTTGGGGTGTATCATTGCCATTGGTCTGTTGATATTTATCATATTTAAGTGCATTAATATTGCAAGGGTAGCAAAGGACGATTTTGGGATGTTTATATCCATCGGCGTTGCCGCTATGTTGCTTTTTCAAACGTTTGAAAATGTGGGTATGTGCATTGGTGTCATGCCGGTTACAGGCATACCACTACCGTTTTTAAGCTATGGAGGCTCCTCCATGCTCACTAATCTGCTTGCCATCGGTCTTGTTATTAATGTTTGGATTAGGAGAAGAATTATCAATTTCTAATCGCATAGAAGGGAAGGATATTTTGGATAATCGATATATTGGCGTTTTTGACAGCGGTCTTGGCGGACTCACTGCTGTAAAAGAGATTATGGAAGTCATGCCGTCTGAAGGCATTGTATATTTTGGCGATACCGGACGCATACCATATGGAACTCGGTCTAATGAAACCATTATTAAATATGTGCACAATGACATTCGGTTTTTAAGCACCTTCGATATCAAGTGCATTGTCATGGCATGCGGGACGGCAAGCACCGTAGCCATTGAAGCTGTATCACCGATGTATGCCATTCCCATCATGGGGGTGGTAGAGCCGGCGGCTGAAAAAGCAGCAGCAATCACCCGAAATGGAAAAATCGGTGTACTGGGCACGAATGGCGCCATTGGCTCAGGGAAATATGAAAAAGAGCTATTAAAGTTAAACCCATCGCTTCAAGTATTCTCGAAGGCATGCCCTTTATTTGTCCCGCTCGTTGAAAACGGGCATACGCACAGCGTAGTTGCACGGCTTGTGGCCGAAGAATATTTGGCAGAGCTAAAAAAAGAGAAAATTGACACAATTATATTGGGTTGCACACATTATCCTTTGCTAAAGGATATTATTTATGATATAATGGATGGCAAGGTACAGTTGGTTGATCCGGGAAGAGAAACTGCTATTCATTTAGACAAAAGATTGCGAGAAATCGGTGGGCATGCGAGTAAGCCTCCATTGCCGCAATACCGGTTTTTTGTCAGTGATTCTGAGCAGTCGTTTTCAAAGCTTGGCAGTGTTTTTCTTCATCGCGAAATCAGCGGCAGTGTTAGCAAGGTGGATATTGAACAATACTAAGAATGTTGATGAACAAATGAGAAGCAGTAAGTGGAGGTTTATATGAAAAAGGAAGTGATTATTTCCATTAAGGGTAGCCAGTCTGCCGGAGCGGAACAAGGTGAGCTTATGGAATTTATGACTGAAGGAAAATACTATATCAAGGATGGCCAGCATTACATTACATACAAGGAAACTGAGGTTACCGGACTTGACAATACAACGACCACACTCAAAACAGACGGAAAAAAAGTGACGTTAATGCGTATGGGTAGCAATAATTCTCAGTTTATTTTCGAGCAGGGCAAGCATTATACCGGCCATTATGAAACGCCATATGGTGCATTTACCATCGGCGTTCTTCCCCGTGATGTTCAGGTGGATATCAAGGAAAACAGTGGCAACATTCGGGTCAATTACTCTTTGGAACTTAGCGGAGGAGAGATGACCTATAACGATTTTTGTGTAAACTTTTTTGGGAAAGAATTTTCAAATGATAAGGATGATATAATAAATGGAAAATATAATTGAGCAAATTAAATGCAAACTGACCAGCATTATTCTCTTGGCACTTTCAAAGGCAGTGCAGGAGGGAGAACTCCCTGCCGCTGAATGTGATATTATCATTGAACGTCCACGTGAAAAACAGCATGGGGACTATGCCACGACGCTGCCCATGCAGCTTGCAAAAATGGCAGGAAAACCGCCAAGGGTGATTGCAGACATTCTGATAAAACACTTTGATTATTCGGATAGCTATGTAGAGAGTGCATCTATTGCTGGCCCAGGGTATATCAATTTTACGCTCAATAAAAGATGGCTGATTGATGCGCTTTCCATTGTGGAGAAAAAGGGGAGCGATTATGGCCGCCAAAATATCGGATGTGGCAAAAAAGTGATGGTTGAGTTTGTTAGTGCCAATCCTACAGGTCCGATGCACATGGGTAATGCGAGAGGAGGCGCACTGGGAGATGCGCTAGCGGCGCTGTATGATTATACCGGTTATGATGTGGGCAGAGAATTTTATTTAAACGATGCGGGCAATCAAATCGAAAAACTAGCGAAATCATTAGAGGCGCGGTATATTCAGCTACTTCGGGGAGAAAATGCAATTATCTTTCCGGAGGATGGCTATCAAGGCAAGGATATTATTTTCCACATGGAAAATTTTATTGCACAGCATGGGGATAAGTATTTGGATGTGGACGGTGAGCTGCGTCGCAAAGCATTTGTTGACTATGTTCTTGCAATCAATATAGCGCAGCTTCGAAGTGATCTGGATAGATATAGAATTCAATATGATGTTTGGTTTTCCGAGTCTTCACTCTATGAAAGCGGAGATGTTGAAAATACCATAGAGGCTCTTAAAAAAAGCGATTTTGCTTATGAGAAAGAGGATGCACTATGGTTTAAATCCACTGCATTTGGTGCAGAAAAGGACGATGTACTGGTTCGAAACAATGGCATTCCAACCTATTTTGCGGTGGATATTGCCTATCATCGGAATAAATTTGTAACAAGAGGCTTTGACCGTGTCATCAATATTTGGGGTGCAGATCACCATGGGCATGTAGCCAGAATGAAAGGTGCTATGCAAGCCATTGGGATTGATCCTGCAAGGCTTACTATTATTATTATGCAACTTGTCCGACTTGTGCAGGATAATGAGATTGTCAGAATGTCCAAGCGTACTGGTGAGATGGTAACCCTTCGTGATTTATTGGAGGACACTGGTGTGGATGCGGCAAGATTTTTCTTCAATATGCGCCAGGCGGACAGTCACTTAGAATTTGATATTGATTTAGCGGCCAAGCAGTCCAATGATAATCCTGTATTTTACGTGCAGTACGCCCACGCCCGCATATGTAGTATCCTGCGTTTGCTTTCTGAAGAAGGGATTGCGGAAAAGCCATGTGGTGAAATAGATTTCTCGCTTTTATTTGGCACGCAGGAGGAAACTGCCCTTATGGAACGAATAGCCTCTTTCCCACAAGAGATTATGCAGGCCGCCGCAGATATGGAACCCTTCAAAATAACCAGATACGCAATGGATTTGGCATCTGACTTTCATAGCTTTTATAACGTATGCAAAGTGAAAGGTGATGATGTCGCCTTGATGCATGCACGACTTAAGCTTATTTCGGCTGTGCGTATTACCCTGGCAGGTGCACTGTCTATATTATCTGTTACCGCTCCGGAGAGGATGTAAAACTTGAACAAATGGTGTGTTTTGATATTGATTACAATATTGCTGAGCTCCACGGTAAAAGCGAAGGCACCTTACGATGGAGTGGCAAGCTGTAGGCAGGTGCTTGAAAACACGTATTTCGAGCTTGCAATGGATTATCCCAAAAGGGATGCCCTCATTCAGATGGCTGCACTGGGAGTTATTCAATCCGATGTAGCCTTTTCGCCGGAAAAAGAGGTCAGTGTACTCGATGCCATGAAAGTAGCGGTCAGTGCCGCCGGCGCACTGGATGAGGCATACGGCCTTGCAGATGGGATTGATACCCCACGCAGTGAGGGCATACTGCTATATGCAAAAATGAGGCATGCCATCAGCTTGCAGGAATTCGAACAGTTAAAAGCAGGCGGCATGGATGGCGGGGTTGATCGGCAGAGTTTTGTAGGATGGCTTTCTATTTTCACCGGAATCGGCGAAAGTGAAGATAACTCCATGTTAATGCGATATGCCGACATGAATACAATTGATAAGCGTTATCTCTCTTATTATGCAAAGGCGGTAAAGCCTGTCAGTGGTTTTCCGAATACGGACGGCCGCTTATTGCCTGCCAAGATGCTTACCTATGAGTACATGCTCATGGTTTTGGATGCGTTTGAGTTGCCAATACTAAAACGGCGCGGTATTCAAAAGCAGTTTGGATATATTTCAGCATTGAAAGATGAAAATGCGCAAAGGGAAATTGCAATCGAGGCGGAAGCAGATGTTCTCCATATCAAGTATCCCGTTGCAACCCTTGATTTTGACGGCATGCAAGGAAGTATTCCCGTGCTGTACAAAGGACAGGCAGATACCGCTGCCATTTTGCAAAAAGGAGATAGCATTTGGTATTATACAAAAGAAGAAAAAATTGTACTCATTCAAATTGAGGCGGGAAAGCCCAGGGCAAAGCGTGCCTATATCATAAAGGGAAAAGGATATGTTTATGATCCGAAAAGTGGGGCCCTCATTGTCGATAATGTAGCGTCCTTAGGGGGCGGCACGCAAGCCGGGCTGCAAAGCATCTGCGTATCACCTACCGCAAAGGCCTATCAATGGGAGGGCGAAAAGCTATTAGCTATCTCGCGCGAGGAAATGGCAATTCTATGTATTGATAGACCAATGTACATTATCGGGAGTAGCGATGGCGGAGTATTTAGAGCCAGCGGCGTGATTATGAATTGACATTTTCATAGATATATTGTATAATAACTGAAATTGACAAAACGGAAGGAATGATAATGGGTATGGCAGAAAAAAAAGAATTTAAAATGATCAGAAGCGAATATAATAAGCTCACAGAGCAACTGGATTTTTTAAAGAATGATAAAAGCAAAGAAATTGCAGACAGACTCAATCAAGCAAGAGGATATGGCGACTTATCTGAGAATGCAGAATATGATGCAGCCAAAACAGAGCAAAGCGAAAACTTTGAAAAAATCAAAGAGCTTGAGGATATGCTGAAATACGCCAATGTAATTGACGAGGATAAAATTGATTATTCCACGGTGAATATCGGCACAAAGGTAGTCGTGTTCGATTATGAACTGGATCAGGAAATATCCTATTTAATCACAGGCCAGGCAGGATATGATCCTCTTAGCAATAAAATATCCGATGATTCCCCGATGGCAAAAGCACTCATGGGTCAAAAAGTTGGAGATGAAGTGGTTGCCGATACGCCAGGCGGCTCGATTAAAATGAAAATTTTGAAAATTGATAAAAGCAAATGATAAGCCTTTGGAAAGGATTGGGAAATAGATGAGTGAAGAGATAAGCTACGAAAAGGAACTCAGTGAAATTCTGCAAATCAGGCAGGACAAGCTGAGCCAATTGAGACAGGACGGGAAAGATCCCTTTGAACAGGTGCGTTTTGATAGAGATACGTCTACCAAGGATATACTTGGAGATTTTGTTAATCTGCAGGGAAAAACCGTGGCAGTTGCCGGTCGTCTTTTATCCAAAAGAGGGATGGGTAAGGTATCTTTCTGTGATTTGCATGATAGAGAGGGAAAAATTCAGCTGTATGTACGATTTGATATTCTGGGCGAAGAAACCTTTGCACGGTTTAGGAAATATGATATTGGTGATATTGTAGGTGTAAAGGGCGAAGTATTCAAAACAGATAAAGGTGAGATTTCCATCAAGGTTTTTGAAATTGAATTATTATCCAAGTCCTTGCGCCCGCTACCTGAAAAATGGCATGGACTAAAGGATACGGATCTTCGATATCGCCAGCGATATGTGGATTTAATCATAAATCCGGATGTGAGAAATACTTTTGTTGCAAGAACAAAGATTATTCGTGGTATCAGAGAGTATTTAGATAATCGGGGATACCTTGAGGTGGAAACCCCTATTTTAAACACGTTGTCCGGCGGTGCTGCCGCAAGACCTTTTGTAACGCACCATAATACACTGGATCTGGATATGTTTCTTCGCATTGCAACCGAGCTTCATTTAAAGCGTCTCATTGTCGGTGGGCTTGAAAAGGTATATGAAATCGGCAGGATTTTTAGAAATGAAGGCATGTCCATCAAGCACAACCCCGAGTTTACAACCATAGAGCTGTATGAAGCATATACGGATTATAAAGGGATGATGGATCTTTGTGAGGGACTGATTTCAACCGTTGCAAAGAATGTATGCGGCACAAACAAAATTACTTATCAGGGCACGGAAATTGATCTTTCGCCCGGATGGGAAAAGATAACGATGGTGGATGCTATTTTAAAATACACCGGCATCAATTTTAAAGAAATAAAAACCATAGAGGAAGCAAAAGCAGCCGCGCAAAGCGTTCATGTGCATATCGAAGGGACTCTTCCTATGGGAGAGATTATTTATAAAGTGTTTGATGAATGTGTAGAGGAAAAGCTGATTGCCCCCACCTTTATCCTAGATTATCCTGTGGAGGTCTCACCCCTTGCAAAACGAAAGGCATCTGACCCTGCTTTTACGGAAAGATTTGAGTTTTTTATTTATGGCAGAGAAATGGGAAATGCATTTTCGGAATTAAACGATCCCATAGATCAAAAGGAGCGCTTTTTGGATCAGCTAAAGAAGCGCGAAGCCGGTGATGAAGAAACAGAAATGATGGATGAGGATTATATCAATGCATTGGAATATGGCTTGCCGCCGACAGGTGGTATGGGAATTGGTATTGATAGACTGGTCATGCTATTAACAGATAGCTATTCCATTCGTGATGTTTTGCTTTTCCCGACCATGAAACCAATATAACAAAGGATAATCATAATGCAAAAGGATTTTATAAAAGAATATAAAATGACAGATAGAAAGTTTTGGGAAAACTATTGGTATTATTACAAAAGCCTGACACTTTGGAGCTTGTTTTTCGTTTTTATCATTGCCTATGCAGTCGGGAGTTGTATGCGAAATATAACGCCTGATATCCCAATGATGATGATTACAAAGACAACCACATGGTCCGAGAGAATGGCCACTTTGGAAGAAATGCTATCACTTGGAATTGAGGACATCAATTCAGACGGCAAAAAAAGAGTCGGAATTAACACTGTGTTTATGGGTGAACCGTCCAATCCGCTTGCATACTCTTCTGCGCTTCAAAAGGCAGACGTCAGCTTTGCGGTGGGTGACATTTATCTATTTTTGGTTGACCAAACTGCCTTTGACAGATATAACGAAGCCGGTGCATTCGCGGATTTATCAGGTATGCTTGGCAAGTATCCTGCGCTGCGTGAAAAGATTGTGTACGAAAGCGGTGTGCCTGTTGCCGTTGACATTACTAGCAGTAAGCTTGCAAAGAGCGTAGAATATACTGGGGATAAATTGTACTTGGGCATGCGAATTATGTTAGATAGTCAAAAGGAAGATAAAAAATACCTTACATTATATGAGCAGTCACAGATGCTGCTGCAACGCATTTCAACTGACGGATGGTAAAAAAGAAGCCGGAGAGGCGGATGGAAACATGCCTCTCCGGTTTATTTTATGCATTCACATCTTTTTAAGTTAAAATGTATTGACATTGAATGAAATTATGATAATATATTTAAAAATCAACGATCAATAAGGGAGAAGACAAATGACATTTGAAGAAATGCGTATTGAGAAAATGGTGAAAGATTTAGGCAAGCTTATCTTTTCGCAAAAGCAAAAGGTGGATGATGTATTTTACTGCGAAGGAAAGGAAAAAGCAAATTTACTGCCGTTTGAACCGGGTAAGCTTTGGGGCGGAGTAGATAAGCATTACTGCTTTACAATGGATATTACTTTGCCGAAGGTTTTTGAAGGCAAGCGAGTTGGGCTTTGCATTACCACCGGAAAGGAAGGGCAGTGGGATGCAACCAATCCGCAAATGATCATCTATGTGAATGGCGAAATTGTGCAAGGACTTGACGTGAATCACACATACATCACGCTGAGCGAGAAGGCGGCGGCCGGTCAGCACTTTGATGTGGAGATTGAAGCATATTCTGGCATGAATGATTCTCTGAGTGGATTTATTCCCGAAATGTATATACACCAAGAGGAGATTGAAACATTATACTATCATTTGAAAACAGCACTGGAATGTGCCGTATACACCGATTGCAATGAAAAAGCCTATGTTGATATCATGAAGTATTTATTAGTTGCTGTAAAAATGATTGATATAAGAGATGAATTTAGCGATGCATTTTATAACAGCGTCCTTGCGGCCAATACCTATTTAGAGGAAGAATTTTATGAAAAATACTGTGGGCATCATCAAGTGATTGCTCACTGCATAGGTCATACACATATCGATGTTGCTTGGATGTGGACGCTCGCACAAACGGAAGAAAAGGCCGTTCGAAGCTTTTCAACCGTTTTAAATTTAATGAAGGAATATCCGGAGTATACCTTTATGTCCAGTCAGCCCCAGCTATATCAATATGTAAAGAAAAATGCACCAAAGGTTTATGAGCAGATAAAAGAGCGCATTGCACAAGGCCGCTGGGAGGCAGAGGGTGCCATGTGGGTGGAGGCGGATTGTAATGTTTCCTCCGGCGAGGCGCTCGTTCGGCAGATCATGCACGGCAAAGCGTTTTTCAAAGAAGAATTTGGAGTAGATAATAAAGTGGTATGGCTCCCCGATGTTTTTGGCTATAATGCCTCCTTGCCACAGATTTTCAAAAAAAGCGGCATTGAGTATTTTGTAACCTCAAAAATCAGCTGGAATGAAACCAATAAAATGCCATTTGATACATTTGGTTGGCAAGGTATAGACGGCACTGAGATTTTGACATATTTTATGACTGCCCAAAATGTAGATGCCCCGAATTTTTATACCACCTATGTCGTATGCACCGACCCACGCATGGTCAAAGGCACATGGAAACGATATCAGCAAAAAGGGTTGAACAACCGAGTGATGATTACCTATGGGTATGGTGACGGAGGTGGAGGCCCAACTCGTGAGATGATAGAAATTGCAAGGCGCTTATCCAAAGGCATTCCGGGCACGCCAAAGGTGGAATGCTCCGGCGCGTTGGATTTCATGCGCAGTGTGGAGCAAAACATTTTAGATAGTGGCGTTGTCTTGCCAAAATGGCGCGGGGAGCTATATTTAGAGCGGCACAGAGGGACGTATACGTCCATGGCACGAAACAAGAAATACAATCGGAAAAGTGAAAATCTACTTGCAGATGCTGAGTTTTTATCCGTGCTTGCTATGAAACAGGCCGATGCAGTGTATCCCGCAGAAAAACTGCATACACTTTGGGAGTTGGTTTTACTCAATCAGTTTCATGACATATTGCCAGGGTCTTCCATCTATCAGGTTTATGAAGATTCAAAGGCGCAATATGAATATGTTCTGCAAGAAGGGGAAGCCGTAGCTGCAAATGCACAGGAACTTATTGCTCGCAAGGTAAATATGCAGGGGCAGAGGGTAACGGTATGGAATACATGCGGGAAGCAACGCAGTGACTTAGTAAAAATCAAGCTTCCTGCCGGATATATAGTGGAAGGCATGCAATGCCAGCAGTGCGGTGAGGACACCATTTTTTATGCAGAGGATGTTCCCGCGATGGGGTATAAGACTTTCCCACTCGTCAAGGGTGAATGCGGAGATAAAAGCATGAGCGTTTCTGCAAAAGGGATGGAAAATGATTATTTTGCAATTGAGATGGACGAGAATGGCAACCTATTGCAAATAACAGACAAAAGAAACGCAAGGAGGATACTTGCGAATATTGGCAACGTATTGCAAGTATGTGAAGACAGGCCACGTAGCTGGGATGCATGGGATATTGACGGCCATTTTGAAGAAAAAATGTGGGAGCTACATGAAGCGCAGAAGGTGGAGCTTTTGGAAAATGGGCCGGTGCGTGCAGGTGTTCGAATTACAAGGGGTTTTATGCAATCCACCATCGTACAAAATATCTATATTTATAAAGAGATGCCAAGAATTGATTTTGATACGTATATTGACTGGAAGCAAAAGCAACTGCTCATCAAGGCTGCGTTCCCGGTTCATATGAATGCCGAGGAGGCAACATATGATATTCAATTTGGAAGTATAAAGCGCCCAACACACAGCAACACAAGCTGGGATGCCGCAAAGTTTGAAGTTTGTGCACATCAATGGGCAGACCTTTCAGAAGGAGGATACGGAGTGAGCCTTCTGAATGACTGTAAATACGGCTATGATATCAAGCAAAATGTAATGAGATTAACATTGCTGAAAAGTCCCATTGACCCAAATCCAGAGGCAGATAAGGAGGAACATCGATTTGTATATTCCCTTTATCCTCACATGGATGATTTCGCCAGAGGCGGTACTGTGGATATGGCTTCTTCACTCAACAACCCTCTGCGGGCAGTATATCAAAACAATGAAGGGGGAAGCCTTAAAAGCGAGATGTCGCTTGTAAGCTGTGATGCGGAGCATGTGGTGATTGATACGGTGAAAAAAGCAGAGAAGGGAAATGATATGGTAGTGAGGGCATATGAATGCCATAACAAAAGAGGGATAGTCCATTTCAGGTTTGCGATGCCACTTAAAAATGTGTATGAATGTGATCTCATGGAGGAAAATGAAAAGCCCATCATACACACCGAAACAGGCTTTGCATGCGAGGTTTTACCCTTTGAAATTAAGACATTTATCATAAAATTGTAGAAATAATAAAAAAAGTATTGATAATTTTAAAAAAATGTGGTAGAATAATAAAAGTTTTTAAATTGGAGGATGAAATAAATGGGTACGATAAAAACCGTAGTCAGTGTACTACATATACTTGTGGCTATTTTTCTGATAGCTACCATACTGCTTCAGTCCAGTAAAAGGACAGGACTTTCCGGATCGATTAGCGGTGCGGCAGAAAACTTTTTTGGCAAAAGTAAAAATCGTGGCTTAGATTCGTTGCTTAGCAGACTGACCACAATAGGTTCTATTCTGTTTTTGTTTACGTCTCTTTACCTCGCATACAACTTTGCCCTAGGTACACCGGCAGAAGCTACGCAGACTCCGGATGCCATAGAAAACCCAATTGTATCAGAACAGACAAGTGCACCCCAAGCAGTAGCTTCTCCGCAAGCTACGCAGAAGGCAGCTCAATAACAAAGCTTTTCGAAAAATAAAGGACGAGCCGATATGGGTTCGTCCTTTTTTATGATATTCCATGAATATTTCTCTTTCACTTTGCGTAATTATGATATATATGTACAAGACAGGCTTCGTGATATGACAATCAAAGCTTGAAATACTGCACAGTGAAAGGAATGAATTTGCAGATGAAAAAAATTATTATTCTTTTATCTTCTTTAGTCATTTTAGCCTTTTTATTGCCTGTTATTATTGTTTCAATATGGCAGGGAGGTCTATTACTTCAAAAGGCTACGGAAAAAGCATCTTCGCCGCATACCATTAAAAGCTATATTGTATCCGCTCAAAAGGTGGAAGAATTTAACTTGGAGGAATACCTTCCGGGTGTTCTGGCGGCGGAAATGCCGGCATCCTTTCCCGAAGAAGCCCTCAAAGCGCAGGCCGTTGCCGCACGAACATATATTGCAAACAGAGTGCAATCACCCATCAAAAGCGAGGAGCATTTCGGAGCTGATATTTGCACAAATCCGGCCCACTGTAAGGCATGGTGCTCAAAGGAGGAAGCTTTGGCAAAATGGAGCGCGACAGATGGAGAAAAAAATTGGCAGAAGCTCGTTACTGCCGCTGAGCAGACAAAGGGAGAAATTATGCTCTGGGAAGATAAACCAGTTTCCGCTGTATTCTATGCCATATCTTCCGGCAGAACCGAAAGCGCAAAAGATGTTTGGGGAAGTGATATTCCTTATCTGCAAAGCGTAGGAAGCCCTGAGGATGTCAATGCGCCGGGATATGAAAGCACAGCAGAGTTTTCCACCAAGGATTTTAGGGACAGAATTCTCTCCAGTGCGCTGGCAGATTTAAATGTGCCGCCGGAAAAGTGGATAGGGGAGAGTACCAGAACCGAAGGCGGTAGTGTTGCGCAGATTATCATTGGAGGCAAAGCTTTTAAAGGGATGGAGATAAGAAGTCTCTTTGGGCTCAGATCACACAATTTCAAGCTTGAATATCGGGATGAAAAATTTATTTTTACTGTGAAGGGATATGGCCACGGTGTGGGTATGAGTCAATGGGGAGCTAAATTTTTAGCGGATGAGGGAAAAAGCTACAGAGAAATTCTACTCACATATTATAAAAATGTGGATATCAAATCTTAATGTATAAAATTTTCCATTCATGGCACAATAATACCAAAAGGGAGGTGCCATAATGAAAAAAGTATTTGTAGGGGGCACGCCACCCCGCAAGCAATCAGGAAAAGGCTTTTATATTGCCTTGTGTCTATGTATCGGCCTTCTTGTTTATGCAATTTGGTATTCTGAGGTAGAAAGTGACAAAACACAAAAAACCACTTCAAAACAGGAACAGACTTCTGTGGTCATTACTCCTCGGCCTATTATTCTCTCGCCTGCCCCACCGGCAAAACCTACCGCTGCGCCAGCGGTAACATCAACGCCTCTTGATAGGCCTGCCAATGCGGAAATTGTACAACAAACAAATCAGAGCACGGAAAATGCCGTTGAAACCTTCAGTATTAAGTTTCCATTGCGTGAGGGGCATATTACGCAAGTGCATTCCATGGAAGCACCGGTATATTCCCGAACCTTTGAAGACTGGAGAGTGCACAAAGGCATTGATGTATCCGCGGCGGCAGGTACGCAGGTTCTTGCTGTTGTAGATGGCATCATTGATGACGTGTATACAGATCCAATGATGGGAATTGTCATTACATTAAAATACAAAGAGTATACATTCCTATATGCTAATCTATCAACGGACGTTTTGGTTAAAAAGGGGAAGGCAGTGAAGGCAGGCCAAGCAATCAGCGGCGTTGGAAGCTCTGCTAGCGCCGAATCGGGTCAGGAGCCGCATCTTCATTTTGAAATGTATCAATCAAGTGTGCCCGTGGATCCCGGCAAATATATCGAGTAAGCATTATTTTAAAGACGGCGATCAGAGCTTGCCAAATAAAAAAACCTGCACAAAAATCCGAAAGATTTAGTGCAGGTTTTTCCTTTGGAAATAGTGTGCACATGATAGTGAACCATGATAATACTTGACATTCATCCCAAATATTTGTACAATACAGTGGATAGCAATAACGAAAAGGATTGAAAATGAGCATGACAAAGAAAAAGGTCTTTGTAGGGATGAGCGGAGGCGTGGATAGCTCTGTCGCGGCGATACTATTGAAGCAGCAGGGATATGATCCTATTGGGTACACCCTTCGGCTATGGGACGGTGTAGGCACACAAGCCGCAACTGCCTGCAATGATGCTGCGAAGGTATGTGAAACCCTTGGAATTACACATATGGTGATTGACTTTCGAAACCTGTTTTGGGAAAAAATCATTGACCCATTCCTAAGCGTATACGCATCGGGCAGAACGCCCAATCCTTGTGTGAACTGCAATAAATATATAAAATTTGGCGCAATGTATCATGAGGCGAAACGGTTAGGAGCAGACTATGTTGCTACAGGACATTATGCAAAAATTATAAAAGACTTAAAAAGCAACCGCTATTTCATTCAAAAAGCCAAGGATGAACATAAGGATCAGACCTATGTGCTATATCATCTTTTACAAGAACAAATTCAAGATACGCTATTTCCGCTTGGTGATTATTCCAAAGAGCAAATCCGCAGCATTGCAAAGGATTTTGGACTGAGCGTTGCCTCAAAAGCGGAAAGTCAGGATATTTGCTTTATAGAAGGCGCAAAAGTAGAGGATTTCATGAGGGTTCATGCGCCGCAACTGCTCATCAAAGGTGAAATTGTAAACGAGGATGGACAAGTGCTCGGAGTGCACAATGGTATTTGCTTATACACCATAGGTCAGAGGCGTGGGCTTGGCATATCTTCAACCGAAAGAATGTATGTAAGTGGAATTGATGCAATTAATCACAGGGTAATTTTAAGCCGAGAGGAAAAAATATTTGCCACAAAAATCATGCTTTCTCATCTTAACTTTCTTCCTTTTGATACGCTAAATGGCCCGATATCCGTGCAAGCCAAAATCCGCTATGCGGCTCCCCCTGCTGATGCGGTGATCTCTCCTGCAGAGGATGGAAAGGTATGGATCGTGTTTCATCAAAGGCAAAGAGCACCCACTCCCGGTCAGTCCGTGGTATTTTACCAGGGCAAAATTTTGGTGGGAGGAGGCATTATTTGTGAAGTACAGTATTCATGAAGCCGTCATTGTAGAGGGTCGATATGATAAGCAGAGGATATTACAGCTTTTTGATGCACTGGTCATCGATACAGGTGGATTTTCGATTTTTAAAAATACAGAAAAAATGAATTTGATAAAAAAACTTTCAGCGAAAATGGGATTGATTATATTTACCGATTCGGACAGCGCAGGGATGCTTATTCGAAATTTCATTGCAGGCCAGCTACCTGCTACGCAGGTGAAACATGCGTATATTCCCACGGTTCAAGGCAAGGAGCCACGAAAAAAAAGCTGTTCCAAAGAAGGGTTTTTAGGCGTTGAGGGCTTTTCTGATGAGATTATTATGGATTGTATCACCAAGGCAGTACCTGTTTGTGGCGATCGTGCCGAAGAAAAAATAAAAAAGTCTCACCTTTATTTGGATGGACTATATGGAAGGCAGGATAGTGCAGAATACCGAAAAATGCTCATGAAACATATTGAATTACCCTCTAATTTGTCTGTCAATGCGTTTTTGCGTGTTCTCAATGCATATTATACATATCCTGAGTATGAAAAAATGACAAACATATGTAAAAAGTAACAAAATTATTGAAATGCGCACCTTACACTTGCAATGGTTTCAATTTTAATATATAATGTATTAGCTAATAATTATTTTTGGAGGATGAACATTTGATGGAAAACCAAATTAAAAAAATTGCGGTATTAACCGGAGGTGGCGATTGTCCGGGACTCAATGCTGTTATTCGTGCCGTTGTTACTACTGCTATGAATAAATATGGAGTAGAAACAATTGGAATTAAGAACGGATACAGAGGACTGCTACTTGGCGAAAGCCAAATGATTAAGCTGGACCATGAAAATGTGGATGATATCATTGGAATGGGTGGCACGATTTTGTATAATTCCAACAAGGACAATCTCTTCAAATATCCTCGCAGAGATAAGAATGGACTGGTAAGAGATGAAAAGGGAAATGTTGTGTACGACAATCTTTCTTCAGTGGCAGTGGAAAATTTAAAGAAGAATAACATTGATGCCGTTGTCATAGTTGGTGGAGACGGTACGCTGACTTCGGGCAGAGATTATGCCCGTATGGGCGTGAAGGTCATCGGCGTTCCCAAAACCATCGATAATGATCTGAATGCTACCGATGTTACCTTTGGGTTCGACACTGCAATTAATAGAGCAGTTACGGCTACCGAAGCACTAAGAACCACCGGTGAGGCGCACCATAGAGTAATGTGTTTAGAGGTAATGGGCAGAGATGCAGGACATATCGCGCTCAATGCCGGTATTGCTTCCGCTGCCGATGTTGTGCTCATTCCGGAAATCCCCTATGACATTAAAAAAGTAGCACAAAGAATTAGACAAGCACTGCAAAGCAGAAAGCAATATGCAATCGTTATTGTAGCAGAAGGTGCACCAACGCCGCAAGGAAAAATGGCGGTCAATATAGAAACGAAATTTGCACCCGATGGGGTGAAGTACAGAGGGGTGGGCGAGGCCGTCTGCAAAGAAATTGAAAATATACTGAACAGCCAGCGGGACGAGCATGGATATGCCATCAGTGAAACCATCATGGATGTTGAAGCGCGGGCAACTGCCATTGGGCATGTTCAACGCGGTGGATCTCCCTCGGCGGGTGATAGGGTGCTTTGCACGCGATATGGCTCATATGCGGTAGAAGCACTGATGGAACAAGGGAAATATGCACATATGGTATCACTCAAAAACAATGAACTTACTACCGTCCCATTAGAAGAGGTTATACCAAGCTCCAGTGCACAAAGTAATTTTAGGCCAGTCGATCCAAACGGAGAGCTTGTACAGCTTGGGAAAAAGATGGGAATATGCTTTGGTGATTAATCAGTACAGGCGGCCTTTGGCCGCCTGTTATTTTAAAAGAAAACATATCGATATTGCCGGAGGGGTGGCCACGCTGTGTACAACGAATACTCCCGATATTTGAAAGAGAAATATGGTCAAAAAGTATATAAGCTTCCTGTTCATTTGCCGGCTTGTTGCCCCGGCAGAGAAAAAGGGCAAGCCTGTATTTTTTGCGGTGAGAAGGCTGCCGGATTTGAAAGTCTCCCTGTTCATATGGAGGTTGCAGAGCAACTGCAGCATAACATGGCGTATATCGGGCAGAAATATAACGCACAGCTTTTTATTGCATATTTTCAAAACTATAGCAATACATATATGCAACCGGAACTATTTTCGCATTATGTAAGGCAAGCACGGATGGAAAAAATAGTAGGCATTGACGTATCCACAAGACCGGATTGCATTGCACCTCCATATCTAGAAGTGCTGAGCGAAATTGGTGCAAAAGGAATTGATATCGGTATAGAACTGGGGTTACAAAGTGCAAATCATAAAACTCTTGCCATCCTAAATAGAGGGCACTCCTTGGCAGAATTTATTGACAGTGCAATGATGATTGGCAGGTACAATTTTAATTTATGTGTTCATGTGATTATAGACCTGCCTTGGGATACGGATGAGGATGTGGTCGAAACAGCAAAGATTATTTCAGCACTTGGTGCACATAGTGTAAAGCTGCATTCACTATATATTGTAAAGGAGACACCGCTTGAAAAAGGATACAACGCAGGTAGCGTGCAATTGCTATCGGTAGAAGATTATGTGCGAAGAACGGTGTTGTTTTTGGAATATCTAAATCCCGAAATAAAAATTCAGCGTCTCATCGGAAGGGTGCCGGAAAAGGACAGTGTGAGGGCGAATTTTGGTATGAGCTGGTGGAAGGTCAAGGATATGATTGTGGGCGAGCTTGCATCGAGGAATACAGAACAAGGAAAACGCTTTGATTATTGCGGAGGAAGAGAAGTTAAAAAATTTTTATAAAATGATTAAAAAGTATTGTAAATATGATATTATTTTGATACAATTAAACTATTATTGATTATGCATGAAACAGGGGGTGGCTATAAATGGAAAGAGTCGTGTTGGTGGTTGAGGATGAAAAAGCCATAGCCGATATTTTAAAATTCAATTTAACCAAAGAAGGATATCGGGTCATAGAGGCTGCAGATGGCGAAGAAGCGCTGGAAGTTGCCAAGCGTTTTTCACCTGATTTAGTTCTTTTGGATGTGATGTTACCTAAGCTTGATGGCTTTGCCGTATGCAAAAAGCTTCGCCTGTGGACGGATGCACCTGTTATTATGCTCACTGCAAGAGTGGATGAGGTTGATAAGATTTTAGGCTTGGAACTTGGCGCGGATGATTATATCACCAAACCTTTTAGCATTCGTGAATTGCTCGCAAGAGTCAAGGCAAACATGAGAAGAATGTCTTCTGATTTGCCACCTGCGACAGACAATGCGAATGCTCTGCGCGTTGGACTTGTATCCATAAATTTTGATCGTTATGAGGTCATGAGGGAGGATAAGGTCATTGACCTTACCTTGCGCGAATTCGAACTTTTGAAATTCCTTGCCACGCAACCTGAAAAGGTTTTTTCGCGCGAACAGTTGCTAGAAAAGGTATGGGGCTATGAATTTTACGGCGATGTACGTACGGTGGATGTCACTGTGCGCAGATTGAGAGAAAAATTAGAAAAAGACCCGGGAGATCCTGAATATGTCATGACCAAACGCGGTGTCGGCTATTATTTTAACAAGGAAAACAGGGCATAGAGATGTTTAAAAGCATTCAGTATCGGCTTGTGTTTATTTTTACACTGGTGGTTTTGTCGGTTATTGTGGTTGCAGGGGTATTCTTTAAAATGGCCATTACCGATTTTTACCTTAGTGATTTTAATACAAGAATGAATTTGGTTTTCTCTTCGGATGAAATGAAAAATCAAATAAATGAAGCTGTGATCAGGCAGGATGAGAGCGTTGAGAGACTGAGCAGTATTATTACGCTATATTCATGGCAGTTTGGTATTGATAAGTTCAGAAACGCATTTTTGCTCGGTTCAACGGGTCGTGTACTTTATTCAACCGATAAAAAATTGATTGATAATTTCGAAATCACATCCAACATCATCTCTGCCATCAATGGTAAAAACGGAAATGATATTCAAACCATGGATTTTGCATTTCCGGTATTAGGTGAAAATGGTGAAGTTGCGTATGTGATTTATATTAAAGACAGCAAGGAAGAACTTAGCGGTATTACTGATAATATTACGACAATTATTTTAAAGGCACTGGGTATCGGACTTATTATTTCTACTTTTCTTGGATTTTTTATGTCAAAAACAATAACAGGGCCTATTGTATCACTTACGCACAAAGCCAAGCAGATTGCGGAAGGCGACTTTGAAACCAGAATTTCTGTGGTCTCCAAAGATGAAATTGGAAAGCTCAGCATAACATTTAACAATATGGCTCGTGAGCTGAAGGAAACACTTAGCGCAATTGAAGGCGAAAAAAATAAACTGGAAACCATTCTTCTTTTTATGACAGACGGCGTCATGGCGTTTGATAGTGAAGGTGGCGTACTTCATATCAATCAAGCGGCGAAAAAAATGCTCAGTATTGAAGACTCCGAAACGATTCAATTTGACACCTTTTTTAATGAAATCAATGCCAATATATCGAGGGCGGAGCTTCTATTCAAAAAGAATGAAATTGTTCAAAGGGAAATGGAAGTTGGAAAGAAAAATATCAAGGCATTTTTTGCTACATCCATTAATGATGATGATAGGCTCGAAAGCATCGTTGTCATGCTACACGATATTACGGAGCAGCAAAAGTTGGAGCTTGCAAGACGTGAATTTGTGGCAAATGTATCTCATGAGCTGCGCACTCCAATTACAACCATTAAAAGCTATACAGAAACCATTTTAGAAACCGAAGATTTGCCCGAAGATATGCGCAAAGACTTTTTGGGTGTGATCAGCAGTGAAGCGGATCGAATGACAAGGCTCGTTCGCGACTTATTGGTGCTTTCAAGGCTTGATTACGGAAAGAATATGGTGAAAAAAGAAGAGTTCGATATCACCACCCTCATTCGTGAGATTTTGCGAAAATTATCGCTTGCCGCAAAGGAAAACGAGCATACGCTATCCTTTACGCCAACAACGGAAATCCCACTATTTTACGGAGATAGAGACAGGATAGAGCAGGTTATCATCAATATTGTTTCTAACGCAATAAAATACACTCCCTGCGGCGGAAAAATTGAAATATTTTCTGGAAAGCTGTACAATCACATTTTCATCAAGATTAAAGATAACGGCATTGGCATACCAAAGGGTGACTTGCGGCATATTTTTGATCGGTTTTATAGGGTGGATAAAGCACGCTCCAGAGAGAGCGGGGGAACGGGGCTGGGGCTTGCCATTGCCAAAGAAATTGTGGAGGCGCATGGGGGCACAATATCCATTATCAGTCAGCCGGAAGAAGGCACTGAGGTGCAGATAAAACTGCCAATTTAAAATATGTCAAGGTGTTTTAATATTCATGTAATTAATCTGTAACAATTATAGTGTATAATGATAGTGGAAAGATTTATTAATAGCAATCGCTTTGTATCGGAGGGAAAGGATATGTTTAAAAAGTTTACAGTGAGTATATTGGTTGTCCTTACATTATGTATTGGTATGGTAGCGATGGCAGCTCCTTATCAAATATATCCATGGCAGAGAGGGAACTCCGGTTCAATTATTGATATTACCCATCCGGAAACAATTGTTTCCACCACAACCCAAGCGGATTATCTGCTCTCCGGCATTACCCAAGAAGGTGTTGCTGTGACTGCGTATGTATACAATGGCTATTTGGGTAGATATGAAATGCTAAGCTACACCAAACATATTGGTGCAAGCGGCGTATATTATCAATCTATTTCGTTAACCAAGGGGAATAATAAAATGCTCATTCGTGCGGATGCGCCAAATGGCGACTGCGAGCTTGTGTTTATTGAAATCAATCTTTTGGTGGATACATTTTGGGATAAAATAAGAAGATCCCCTGTTGATCTTTCGTCCGGCGTTATTTCAATGTTTGGAGAATAGAATGTTTCGCAATATGAAGTATCGGAAAGAGCTGGCGAAGAATGCGGTATTGGCATTACTGATTTGTTCCAGTCTTCTGCTATTTTTCAGAATATGGTATGTAGAAAAATTATGGCCCGGTGGCTATAATTTTTTTGCTAATTGGGGAATTGGCAGAATATTATCGTATAGCGGTAGCTCATGGCAGGACAATAAAAATACTGATATAACAGCTCAAAGCATGATGGGCCCAAGTACCATCATTTTTCAAAGTGGTGGGAAGAGATACACCATTGGCAGAAATGATGCACTATACACACCGGTGTCTGAGGATGTCACGAAAGCAATTGGTGGCATTTTAAATGCTGAAAAACCACAAATCATGCCAAACACGAACGAATGGTTTGATGCACTAAAAGGAAAGTCTATATATATTAAATATGGTAATAATTATGATGCCGATTTATGGCTGAAATCTACCGGGTTATCATTTGAAGCGTTTGCGATGGTGGAAACCGTAAGAGATATTATCCTGCTACCGAAGGATAGCGGTAGCCAATGGCCCGTGATGTATGTAAGAACGGAAAACAGTGAAATTTATAAAATTTTATATCCGGAGCTCTCTTCGGTCATACCGGATATCATTCAGAAATATACGGCAGTTCTGCCTGCTCGAAATGCGCTTTTTTCCTTTGAACTTGGAGTGGATAAAATTAGAAATACTCCTAACGATGGCATCGCACTCAAGGTATTGGTGGAGCCTCATTTGCTTGTTGAACTTAGTGAGGCACTCGTTTTTAAGATCAGCACATCTTTGCCGGATGCACTAAAAAAACAGCAGAGTGTGGATGTAATCTATCTTGAAAATATACTCAATACATTTGGGTTTAAGCAGGGCGCAGTGCAGCATTATGTGGAGGCAGACAACACCATTTTATTTGTGGATAATTATGCAACCCTAAAGTTATACCCAGCCGGAATAATTCAATATGAAGCCATCGAGGATGATAAGGGATTGGAACTGTTTAAATATAATGGTGAACCATCTACTGCGTTTTTTGTAAATACATTGCTCAGCAGTGCTCAGTTTGCCAGCGCAGTGATGAAAGTAACGGAAACCACGGGTGCGCAAATTTATTTGGAGTCCGATATTACGAAGAAAAATTCCAACGGAAGGTTTGATCTTGCTTTTGGATATTATGTCAGTGGACGGCCCGTTATTTTCTCGCAGGATGAAATGTCGACCTATGGCATTGAACTTTCGGTGGTGAATGGTAGACTGAAAAAATACAAGCAGCATATCAGGAAATTTACGGTATTGGATCAGCCAAACAAAGTAAAGCCAATGATTATGGCTTTGGACGAGGTATATAAGGAGCTTTTCTCTGCAAACACGAAGGCAATGGTGGATGATATTTACATCGCTTATGTGGATCATGAACAGCAAGTTTCACCGATGTGGGTTGCGGACATCGAAAATCAAATGGGTATGGTGAAAATCAATGGGGAGTATACGCTAAATCAACAGTGATTGCTGATGGGCGGCAAGCAAACTGCGCCTGAGAGGAAGGGAATATGAACTGGTCGAGAATAAAAACGATTTTAATTCTTTTATTTAGTGTGGTGAATATTGTATTGGTGGTAAATATTCTGATTACAACCAATCGTGCCACGACGGTGAATGTAGATACCATTACCAATACAGTTCAAATTCTTGAAAGAAACCATATAAGCATTCAAGAAGCACTCATCAGTAGCAAAATGGAAAGCATGGGGATTACTGAGGTGGAAAATGCTTTGGCAGATAAAGAAGTCTTCATCCAAAGAATGCTTGGCGAAGGATATGCACAAAATGAAAATCAATATGTGCTTGGCAATAAAACATTGCTTTTCACCCAAAGCTATTTTGAATACACCGATACAGATCCTCAAGAAAACTTGGCCTCACAGCAGCAAATTACTGACTATACGAGCGATTTTTTAGAAGCCGCAGGGATTAGGGATGCCAAAAAGAAAATTCATTTTGTTTCACCAAGTGAGGATGGAAAATTTTTTATAACCTATATGCAGTACATAGATGATTTGCCTTTATTTGATTCCATTATACAAGTAGTTGCAGATGAAACTGGCATACAAAGCATGAAGGGATACTGGGTACAGCAAAGCACTCAGGCACTTGTTTCCGGAGCGAAAACGCCACTACGCCATATCACCGGGATACTGGTGGATATGATCAATAACCCCGGCATTTCCGGCGAGGTTCAAATTACCGGAATAGAAACCGGATACAGCATTGGCAATAGCCGAAATGATATGTCTCACAGAGTGTTGCCCGCCTTTCCGGCATACAAAGTTCATTTATCAACCGGTGAAGAGCTTGTTTTTGATGGCATTTCAGGGAAATACATCGGGAAATAATATTATCATTAAAAAGAGGCTGCACCCGCAGCCTCTTTTTAACTATTCTTAGTACTTTAACTGTTTACAAGCTCCAACCAGAGTAAACGATGCTTTTTGTACCGTTGTGCCTGTAAGCACAAAACTCCGCTTATCCGGCTGTGTGGGACCGATAAACACTTCGAATATGCCGGGTTCTAGCACTGCATTTCCTTCTTCATCAATCAGTGCCATATCTCTTGACTTTATCGTGAAATCCACTACTTTTGATTGTTTTGGCGCAAGCGTAATTCTTTTTATACCAAAAAGTTGGTAGTGGGGGGCTGTTGTACTTGTTTCTACATCTCTTAAATAGAGCTGTACCACCTCGTCGGATTTCATTTTACCGACATTGGTAACCTTCACGCTGCATTTTACGTTATCACCTACATCCACAATATCTTTACTCAGTGCAATGGTGCTATACTGAAACTTTGTATAGGACAGCCCATAGCCAAATGGATAAAGTGGCGTTGTTTCTATGTACTTATAGGTTCGGCCTTTCATGGAATAATCGCAAAAATCAGGAAGCTCCTCAGTAGTGCGATAGAAGGTCACCGGTAATCTTCCGGCTGGACTGAATTTGCCAAATATCGCATCTGCAACCGCAATACCGCCACGACCTCCGGGGTACCATGCATTGAGAATTGCAGGAATGTGCTCATCCGCCCAAGTAACAGAAAGTGCACTGCCGCACATCAGCACAAGAACAATTGGTTTGCCTGTTGCGCTTATCGCTTCAATTAAATCCTGTTGAATACCCGGAAGATTTAAATCGTTTTTATCGCCGCTGGCATATACATTAGATGCATCACCTTCTTCTCCTTCTATGGTGCCATCCAAACCCATGCACATTATCACCACATCCGAAAGCTCAGCCATTGCAAGGGCTTCGGAAAAACCGTCTTTGGCAGTAAGAGCATGGCGCGCTCTGTCACGGAATAGGGTACAGCCTTCTGTATATCGAACACGCACATCTTTGCCAACTGCGAGGCGAATACCATCTAGCACCGTAATATATTGCGAGGCACGGCCTTGGTAGTTGCCTTCAAGCGCGGCGCGGGAATCTGCATTCGGACCGATAACTGCAATGGATTTCAGCTTCTTTTTATTAAGAGGCAGAAGACCTTCTTCATTTTTAAGTAGCGTAACTGACTTTCTTGCCGCTTCCACTGCATAATCATTGTGCTTTTTACAGTCCACAACATCGAAGGGGATTTTTGTATAGGATACATCCTCCGGATGGTCAAACATACCAAGCCGCATACGAGTAGTAAACAGCCTTTCAACTGCAGTATCCACCTCTATATCTGTAATTAATCCTTCATTTATGGCAATTTGTATATTAAGAAACATATTACCGCAGTTAAGGTCACAGCCATTGCGAACGGCAAGAGCAGCAGACTCTGGGGCGGTTGCAGTTATCTTGTGGTGCATATGAAAATCCTTAATGGCCCAGCAATCGGATACAACATGCCCATCAAAGCCCCATTCCTTTCTTAATATATCCGTAAGTAGCATTTTACTGCCACAGCAAGGCTCGTCATTGGTTCGATTATATGCGCCCATAATAATTTCGACATTGCCCTTCTTTACACAATCGCGAAATGCAGGCAAATAGGTTTCTCGCAAGTCTTTTTTAGAAACCACCGCATTAAAGGAGTGGCGCAAGTTTTCCGGACCACTATGTACTGCAAAGTGTTTCGCACAAGCCGCGGCCTTCATATATTTTTTATCGCTACCTTGAATACCTTTCACAAAGACAACGCCAAGCAGGCCTGATAAATATGGATCTTCCCCAAAGGTTTCATGGCCTCTGCCCCAGCGTGGATCGCGGAATATATTCACATTGGGTGACCAAAAGGTAAGCCCCTTATAAATGTCAATGTCGCCACGTTTCACATATTCATGATGCTTCGCACGACCTTCATCAGAAATCATACTGCCTACTTTTTTTAAAATAGTTTCATCAAATGTAGCAGCAAGCCCTATTGCCTGGGGAAACATGGTAGCAACGCCTGCCCTGGCAACACCGTGCAATGCCTCATTCCACCAATTGTATTTTGGTATGCCAAGTCTTGGGATGGCAGGGGAGGTATATACCATTTGCGACACCTTTTCTTCCAGTGTCATCCTTGCCACAAGGTCCTTTGCACGCTCTTTAAAGTCAAGCTTTGTGTTTTTGTAATCTTCCATATTCATCCTCCGTTTTTCCATTCTATGAGGGAACGGCGCATATTCAGCGTCCCATCCAATATCATACACATAAAAGCATAAAAATTCAATAGACAGTTATTGCTCTTTGATAGACAAATCTTGCTCTGATACTTCAAAAGAATAGGCCAACCATTTCTCGTTTTTATTCAAATTATATATAGACGATGCATATATTTTATGGTATAATTCATATAAAATCAAAAAAGGATGCTGCATATTGATGTTGATAATAAGAAAGTACCTGATGGGAACGACGAATTTACTGATATTACTGGCCATTGTATCCATTTTTCAAGGATGTAGTGTCATTGGAATGAAGGATGATGATATCGCAAAAGGACCTATAAACAGCGCCAGCTTTACGAAAGTGGTACCTTTTCAAAGCGAACAAATGGGCGAAGCGATTGAAAACATCGAAGTCATATTTGAAGGCAAAACGATATATATTGGTAATGTGCTTTCTGAGGCAAGTCGATTATACTTTCCGCTTCTTGGCACTTTAAAAGCCATGGGAGCAGAGGTGAATTGCGAAAAATCCAAAGTGGAGGCGAAAATAGGGCAGGTTCCGGTTGTGTTTCATATTGATGAGGGTAAATTTGAATGTTTTGGTGAAGAAAAACCGTTCATCATAAAGCCAATTGACTATGGAGATGATTATTATTTATCTATTTTTGATTTTTGCAGTAGTGCTGGGCTACTTTGCTCATGGAATTTCCCGGAACGCAAAATCATACTCAGCACCGGCTTTACTCCGAAGATAGGCGATGTGAGCAGTGGCAATCGGCCGGCGCTAATTCGCCTGGAAGATATCGCATCACTCGGCGCAGATAATACACCGGATGAGATGGCAAAGCAAAGAGCGATTGCAGATTATTTATATTCGCAAGGGGTTGCTTTTGCAGCTGCGGTTGTGCCACGATATATAAATCCACCCAGGGGGATTGATAATCAGCCGGCAGAGGAATATACATTTGATGGCGCCGAATTTGTATATACATTAGATTATTTTGTGGGCAGAGGCGGAGTGTTAGGTCTGCATGGCTATACACACCAAAATGGAAATGGAAAATCCCTCTTTGATAAGGAATTTGGCACCGGCATCTTGGATACCAAAGAGGAAACGGTGAGGCGAATAGCGCTTGCAAAGCAGGCTGCTTCAAAGCTAAAGCTAAACATTTATTTCTTTGAGTTTCCTCATTATATTCAAACAATCAAGCAGTATCAGTGGGTTACGGGATATTTCGATTGCATGTATCAATGGTCCGGCGATCATGTGAAATACGTATTTAGTGGACTAAAAAAGGTGAAGCTTGTACCAACGCCTCTTGGATATATGGATTTGGATGAGGACATTGATGAGAAAATTGCGGAAATTAAGTCTTTTCCGGAAAATAAGCTCATGAGTATATTTGTGCATCCTCTGGTGGAGCTTAGTCATATCGATATCAATTGGAGCTCTCTTGGCACCACGGTTACCTATGATGAGAATTCTCCACTGCACCTCATTGTAAAGGCGATGAAAGAAAAGGGCGCACACTTTGTCAGCGTGCGAGATGTTCAGTAAAATAATAAGATAAGGGCAAGTGTGGCTATATGCTAAAACTTTTCATAACACTCAGCGCACAAACCACTGCAGACGTAGCGAAAACGATGTGCGGATGGGGCAATGCTGAAATTACAAAAGAGGGAAAGCAGCAAATGCTGCAGCTTTCAAGAGCATTGGTTTGCCATCCGATTGACGCAGTATATGCAAGTGACCTCATTCGAGCCTACCGCACCGCTTGCACCATATATCCGAAAAAGCCCATCACGGATCATAGACTCAGAGAGCGAGATATTGGCGCATGGGAAGGGCTCAGCTTGCAAGAGCTGCAAAACAGGTATCCTCACGCCACAAGCGATATGGACATGGAAAAATGGATACATATCCAGCCTCCCGGGGGAGAAAACTTATTTCAAGTACAAGATAGGGTAAAGGATTTTTTGGCTACCATGCCAAGAGAAGGCAGTTACCTTATTGTTGCGCATCAAGATATTCTGCGCATTCTTACTTGCCTTCTTTTTCATCTGCCCGATAAAGCATATTGGAATTTCAACTTTGAACAGGGCAAGTATTCCTTATATGAAAATCATACCGGTATATGGACAATGGTAAAAATGAATAGTTAAACTTTTTGGCGGCTTCTTTTGGGAAGTCGCCTTTCTGTATTAAAATGAAAATATGCCATGAGTGTTATTTTTTGGTGCTGTTGCATATGATAGTGATGAGGTAATCATGCAGCAAAGTAATGAATATGGAGGGTTCTATGGATTATAAAGACGGGTTCCCAAAAATAAGCAAAGAGGATATTAAAAAGGTGGCTTCCCTGACAAATGATGAAATCAAGGAGAAGCTTAAAAGCATGGGCGGCAATGAAAAAATAAATCAAATGCTTAAAAATGCGGATATGGATAAGTTCAGAGAAAAGATGAAAAGCATTGATGCCGGCTCCTTGCAAGAGGCACTGGGTAGGATGGACAGCAAAACAATCGATAAAATCAAGAATTTATTCAAAAAGTAACGGAGGTGATTTTGTGGCAGGCGATATCGACAAAGCGGTGCAAGTCATCGGTGAACTGCTAAACGATGGGGAAACAGCAGGAAAAATATCAGAAATAATGAACGCAATTGGAGAAGAGAGCAATCAAATTATTCCAGCGCTTGGCGGGGATATGATGAATAAGATGAAGGGCATATATGATACTTTTAATAATGATGGCGATCATCGAATTGTTCTTCTTACAGCTCTTCGGCCATATATGAGTAAAAAACGCTCCGATAAAATCGACAGTGCAATCAAAATGATGCAACTATTCAAGGTTGTCAATGTTATGGGCGGTGACATCAAAAAACTGTTTTAACAAATGGGGGTGGGTTGTTGAATAGGGAGTATTACAGATATTATGAAAAAGAGAATCAGGAAGAGAATGAGTGCGATAGGTGCGATCATTCAGATACACCATCATGCTGCGGAAATAAAAATCCTTTTTCGGACTTATTTGGTCTCAAGGATGACGATATTGTACTGCTGATCATCATCTTTGTGCTATTTATGGACAAAAAGGATAATGAATATCTTATTTTGGTTCTGATGCTGCTATTTATCATCGGTTTGGACTATTAACATATGCCACACTGAACAGTATATAGAAAAACATATACATATTGTAGTTGATTTAAGCCCGAAGATGTGGTATAATATAAAAGAAGAGTAGGGGGCCTCCTCGGTTGGTGAAAGAGGTTGGTATAATCCTTACGATTGTAAAGAAGTATGCTAATCATAAATGGATCATAGGTGGTATGCGTATGTATGCCGCCTATATCCATCTAAAGTGACGGAGGATAAAGCTATGCCAGGGCAGGACAGCATGAAGATAATCGCAAAGAATAAACAAGCAACACATCTTTATTTTCTGGAAGAGCTGCTGGAAG
>CAZQDP010000001.1:97031-99811 GCA_964592375.1 uncultured Eubacteriales bacterium
GGCAAGAAACTGCACGATAAAAGGGATAGCGCGGCAGAAAAAGATGCAAAGCGCAGTATTGACCGTGTATTAAAAGAGAGTAACAGGCAAGACTAACATTGCAGGGCAATGAAATATAAGGGGGCGTAACGGTTTCGACGGGGATGGTAAAGCATGAATAGCGGGTAGTTGTGCAGTGCAACTTAAAAAACTGCAACCTTTTAAAATTAAACGCTTAATTAAAATGTAAATGCTGCCCTTGATTGGCAGCCGTTCTATGCGGAAGTGCTGCGGTCTGCAATAGAACGTCGAAAAGCAGCGTACGTGAGCAGGTGAGCGCCTTGTAACCTGCCATGCATCAAAGGCTACCAAATGTAAAGCTTGTTTGTGGGCTTTGCAGCTTGGGAAATTCGACCACAAACTGCACCCGGAGAAGTTCATGTGGCGCTGTTTTCGGACAGGGGTTCAACTCCCCTCGCCTCCACCAAATTAACTACCATCTATTGATAGAATTATTTCTATTGATAGATGGTTTTTATTTTGCCCAAAAGTGCTGATTATAAGGCACATTTGGTTTTTTGCATTTTCGGTTGTATCATTCTTTGGAGTATGTTTTTGTGCTTTCGTGGAGAAGAAGGGATACTAACCATACTGATTTTAGCTTTGAAATCGTTGAAAGATAGGGGGGGGTGCATTTGGGGGTGTTCAAAATCAACGATTTGTGTGCAAAGGCAAAAGAAAAGCCCGCAGAAACTGATAGTTATCAGTCTACGGACAATTTTGATTTTTGTTCGAGGTTAGACCCAAAATGTTTATCAATCCGCTTTTGAATCGCACAGTCTGAATTATCCCGAAATCTCAGTTCCGTCCTTGAACCTGAATACCAAGCAACCGTCCGCATTTATTGTTACCTTATCAACGGACGTCATCCACAACTGTTCGTCAAACTCAGTGATAGCAAGCGGAGAGGTTTCAATATCCCGTATAAATCGTTCCAGTACCTGGAGTTTGCTTTGTCGGTCATGGCGGAGCATTTCCAATTCGGCAATACGCTCGGTAGCTTTTCGATGCCGTTTCATATATCCGTTGTGCTTATTGTTAAATTCTTCCTGATTAACGGCAATACGAGAAATTTCATTGATTGCTTTGCGTGTAAGCTCGTTTACAATCTCAATCTCCATCTTCAGCTGGGCAAGCTCGCTATCAATGTCCTCGCAGTTGCAGATAACCTGCTGGGCAAGCCGACAGTTTAGAATAAGTTCCTCTCGGTTGCCCATCAAGGCATTAAATGCAGTGAGAAACCGCTGTTTTAATTCATCATCTGTTACATGCGGTGTAGTGCATTTATTCTCGCCCTTATATTTTTCGTTGCAACGCCAAATTGTACGGCGGTATTTTGTATTGGAACCCCAAACCTTAGAACCATAAAAACCGCCGCACCCACCGCATATTATTTTTGCCGAGAACGGACTGTTGCAACTGCAAGGCCTACCTAATTTATGACGTCGTTCCATCTCGAGCTGAATGGTATCAAATTCATCAGGCTGTATGATTGCTGGATGACTGCCCTGAACATAATATTGTGGGATTTCACCTTCATTCGCCTTTATCTTTTTCGTGAGAAAATCCACTGTGTAGCTTTTTTGGAGAAGAGCATCACCTTTATATTTTTCATTTGTTAAAATACTTTTAACGGTAGCTACCTGCCATTTCTTTTTGCCTGCAGGTGAAATCATACCATTACTTTCAAGATGCTTTGCAATGGCTGAAGGGGTTTTCCCTTGAATAAAAAGTCTGAATATTAATCGCACAATTTCCGCCTCAGCCTCAACAATTTTAGGTAATCCGTCCTCACCTTTTTCATATCCAAGAAAATGCTTATATGGCAAACTGACTCTGCCATCTGCCATTCTTTTACGTTGCCCCCAAGTTACATTTTCTGATATTGAACGGCTTTCTTCCTGTGCCAACGATGACATAATTGTAATAAGCAATTCGCCTTTACTATCAAACGTATAGATGTTTTCTTTCTCAAACAGTAATTCCAATCGTCCATACCGTATGCTAATGTTGAAAAAAGTGCGGTTTTATGCGGTATTGTGGTGTGCAAAAATGTGTATCGTTTAACTTCGTATAACCTTGTTTTACCAATTCAAACACCAAATAAACACCAAGTTGTAAGGCTTTCTGTGTCTGCCATACAGTTTGGTGTTTTTCTGTGTGTGTAATATTCAATTATATTTGCTCTATACATCCACCTTAGCCAATGCCTGACTGATGGCATTTGAGGCTTGCACCATAGTTTCGTTGAAAATATGAGCATATATATTTTCTGTGGTTCGAGTGTCACTGTGGCCTAAATGCTCGGATATTACCTTCACAGGCACACCCATATTTATAAGTAGTGAAGCATTTGCATGGCGAAGGTCATGTATATGCACATCTGGGAAGTCATGCTTTTCAAGCAGTAGCTTGAACCGGAGATTTATATAATTCTGATTCATATATTCGCCATACTTCCCAGTGAAAACGGCACCACGGTCAATCCAACGGTCTTTAACATCGGCTTTGCGTTGCTCCTGCCATGCTCGTTGTTCTTTGAGTAATTCCACCAACTGTGGCGGCAAGGCAATCACACGGGCACTGCTTTTTGTTTTTGGTGTGGTAAGGTGGTATTCCCCATTAAGGCGGTAAAGGTTGTATTTAACCGTTATCATGGCTTTGTCGAGGTCTACCTCATTCCAATGCAATGCCGTAAGTTCACCAACACGCATTCCTGTAAACATAAGTGTTTTTATGGC
>CAZQDP010000002.1:0-6913 GCA_964592375.1 uncultured Eubacteriales bacterium
CTTGGCATTGCATTTCTGGGTGCACTTGAGTATCTATATGAAATCAATGCGATAAATGGTATAATAAGGGTAGCCGGTTCCTCAGCCGGAGCAATTACCGCATGCCTAACGTCATTTAGGCTGCCATTTCACGAAATGAAAGCCATTGTCGATACCCTGGACTATCAAAAAATTCCCGGAACAGAAAATAATAGTCGTTTAAGAACCGTATCTGAGCATTTGAAGATGGAATTTTTGCACTTATTCGGCGACATGGAATGTGTTTACCGGCTACTTAACCGATACGGCTATTTTTCAACGCAGTACTTTTATGAGTGGATTCAAGGTGTTATCGCAAAGCAGTTTGACCAAAATCAAAAAGAGGCCCCCTATACCTTCGCCGACTTTCAAAACCCCAAAATTCATGTAAACAATATGCCTTTTATGGATTTATACTTAACCGGAACGGACATATCCAGCAGGACCTTAAGGGTTTTTTCGTATGAAACATCTCCTCAAATGGAGGTTGCACAGGCGGTGAGAATATCCATGTCTATTCCGATCTACTTTGAAGCGGTGCAAATACAAGAGGATTCTTCTTCAGCAAATTTCTTTTCGGATGGCGGAATTATCAATAATTATCCTCTGCATCTATTCGATGGTGAAATGTTTCACAAGCGTGCCATGATGGGTGCAAACATGAGCACCCTTGGAATGAAGTTTAACCATACGAAAAAAGATGAACCTATTCATAATCTCCTAGACTTTATTGAAAATTTAGTGCACTCTTTTCTGCAAATTCAGCGGGAGATGTATCAAAACAATCCAATAGATGTGGCGAGATCAATAGAAATTGATACGCAGGGCGTCTCGCCAATAGACTTTAAAATAACCACAGATTCAGAAAACTATCAACTTTTATATCAACAAGGCTATGAGGCCGCAAAATTGTTTTTTGAAACAAAAAATTCAGTGGAACGATTTTTATAAGCGTTCACACTGAAGCGTTAATACTCATTGATATCCCATTTATCTATCCTACATTTGTCATGGCACTACAGGTATCGCGCAGGGCAACGCTGAGAAAAATATCGCCGCCAATTTGTGCCCCTTGTGCACATAGCATGGCCGCAACTTCATCATGCGCTAATGAGGGTTCATTATTTTTTTCGCTTAAATGCCCGAGCATAATTTGTTTTGTGCCCGTGCGAGCCAGTGCAGCGGCAAGCTTTGCTGCTTGAAAATTCGATAAATGTCCGCTTTCGCTCAAAATCCTTTGTTTCAGATAATAGGGGTACGGCCCGCTCATGAGCATATCCACATCGTGGTTGGATTCTAAAAAAACAAGGCTGCTACCCCTTAAATGTGCTGCAACGGCTTCTGTGATTTTACCCATATCGGTGGCAACAGACAGTTTCTTTTCCCCTGCGAATAGGCTGTATCCCATGGGGCATGAAGCATCATGAGGCACCTCAAAGCCAAGGAGCGACAAATGGCCGATTTCAAAGCTTTTCCCCGGCACAGCTGGCCGCATCAGTGATGGATCAAGTGCAGGAAGGCTTGCAAGGGTGGCAGGAGAAGCATAGACCGGAAGCTTATGCCGACCTGCAAACACACGCAGACCCGACACATGGTCACTATGCTCATGGGTAATGAGCACACCACTGAGCTGAGAAGGATTTTTCCCAATTGCCATCAGCGCATGTTCAACTCTGCGGGCACTAATGCCGCAGTCAATGAGGAGCTGAGTATTCTTATATTCTACAAACAGCGCATTTCCACTGCTGCCACTGACCAATGAACAAAACTTCAACCTTGCACATCCTTTATGTAAGTGTATCCGGCGCCCTGAGAATATCTGCCCCCAAACTGCGGAGTTTTTCTTCAAAATGTTCATATCCTCTGTCAATATGACGCAGATCGGATACCACGGTTTGCCCCGAGGCCATGAGACCTGCAACCACCATGCCGGCACCTGCCCGCAGGTCGGTTGCCTTCAGCCTGGTGCTTTGAAGTTCATCCTTCCCTTCAATAATGGCAGTGCGACCACTTACAATAATGGCCGCCCCCATGCGACGAAGCTCGTCCACATATTGAAAGCGAGATTCCCACACACTTTCGGTCACTACGCTCGTGCCCTTTGCCATGGTTAAAAGCGTAACAATCAGCGGCTGTAAATCCGTTGGAAAGCCGGGATAAGGAAGTGTCTTGATATTTGCTTTGTATAAAGGGCCATCACGAATGACCCTGATGCTATCGTCGTATTCCTCCACCGTTACCTTCATTTCATGCAGCTTTGCGGTTACGGCTTCTAAGTGCTTGGGAATGACATTTTTAACAAGCACATTACCGCCGGCGCCTGCTGCGACAATCATAAACGTGCCGGCTTCAATTTGGTCTGGAATCATGGTATATGTACAGCCTCGCAGCTTTGAAACTCCTTTAATTCTGATAATATCCGTACCGGCGCCCTTAATGTCTGCTCCCATGGAATTGAGAAAGTTTGCCACATCGACCACATGGGGCTCCTTGGCCGCATTCTCTATAATGGTCATCCCCTTTGCACGTACTGCGCCAATCATAATGTTAATGGTGGCCCCCACGCTGACCATATCTAAATAAATCGTGTTCCCCAAAAGATTTGGCGCACTTACCTCAAAGCGTCCATGCATCAAATCCACCGTGGCTCCCATGGCCTCAAACCCTTTTTTATGCTGGTCCACCGGTCGCTCTCCAAAATCACAACCGCCCGGCAGGGATACCACCGCTTTGCCAAAGCGCCCAACCAGTGCACCCAAAAGATAGTAGGAGCCTCTCATTTTTCGCACTGCCTCGTCTACCGCTTCGTGTGATGTTAAGTGTAAAGCATCAATTTCTACTGTATTTCTGTCGATCCTTGTCACGTGCGCGCCAAGGGTGGTGATAATATTTAAAATACATTGTATATCCTGTACATCGGGTAGATTTTCAATGCGGCATGTGCCTTCACATAGCAGTGCCGCCGGTATAATGGCAACTGCAGCATTTTTCGCACCGCTGATATTGACCTCACCAAATAGCTTCTTTCCGCCATTTATGACTAAAGCATTCAAATTCATTTCCCGCCTTTTCTATAACTATTATTAGCGCTCCAGAAGGCAAAGCAAGCCATTTTGAGCGAAATATTTAAAAGCACTCTGCGGATATTATACCACATTTTGCGACTTTTGCAAACACTATTTATATGGTTTATTTACCCACAAACAAAGTGCCGCCAGGCTTGCCCTCCACGATATCATACAAAACCTCGGGGGCCCACCCATTGGCGATGACCATATGAATACCGGCGGCATTAGCGGTTTTTGCCGCTGAAAGCTTGGTAGTCATCCCTCCCGTGCCATGCACAAAAGAGGTGCCTTTAGCACCGGCTTCCATTTCTTGTGTAATATTATGTACAACCGGTATTTGCTTTGCATCCTTGTTTTCCTTCGGATTTTTATCGTACAGCCCATCAATATCCGATAATAAAATCAGGAGCTGCGCACCCGATAGCTTGGCCACGATGGCAGATAAATTATCATTGTCACCAAAATCCTCTTCTTCTGTTGATACGCTGTCGTTCTCGTTCACAATGGGCAAAACATGATGATCTAAGAGCGTAGAAAAAGTATTGATGACGTTTTCCTTTTTGATGAACTCGTCTACCACATCCTTGGTCATTAAAATTTGCCCCACTGTATGCCCATACTGCCGAAACAGCTTTGCGTATATATTCATGAGTTCGCATTGACCGACTGCCGCTGCTGCTTGCTTTTCCCTTTTTTCCGTGGGTCTGCAGGCAAAGCCGAGCAATCCGGCACCGACACCGATGGCTCCGGAGGATACCAGAATGATTTCCTTTCCCATATTCTTAATATCCGCAAGTACCTTCACAAGGCTTTCAACCCGACGAAGATTTAAATGGCCTGTCTCATAGGCAAGTGTTGAGGTACCTACCTTTACCACAATTCGTTTGGCGCAGGCAATACTTGCATATACCTTATCCATCTTCCGATCATCACCCTTCTATATCATATAAATATTTTACAATTTCTCGAAAAACCTGCCCTGCGCTGGTTCCGCCTTCTCTTCCGTTTTCTACAAATACCGTGATGGTGTATTTCGGGGCCCACGCCGGCACAATACCGGCATACCAGCCATGTATCATGGGTCTTCCGGTGGTATCCTGCCAGCCACTTTGGGCTGTTCCTGTTTTTGCAGCCACCGCAACGCCTGGCAATCTGCCTGCGCTTGCTGTTCCGTGCTCTACCGCACCGCACATATAGGAAAGCACCTTGATAACAGTCTGCCGGGAGAGTACACGCGCGTCTCCGCTTCGCCGAGTGCTTTCCATCATTTGCCCATTGTCATTGCAAATGCCTGCAACCACATTCAGTGGTCTTTTCACACCGCCACTTGCAAGAACATCCAAAACCCCTGCCATCTGCAAGGGAGTAACCTGAACGTTTCCCTGCCCGATAGACATATTGGCAACTGCAGCCGGGTTCATATGCAAATAAGGGATATTGCCTTCTTGCACCTTTTCACCGGCGTAAGCGGTTTTTTCGCCGCCAAACCCCATGGCATAAGCCATATCGGCTATCTTGGAAGCGCCCAGTGCCTTGCCCAGCTGAATAAAAGCAGGATTGCAGGAATTTGCAAAGGCCTGCATTAAGGTTTGGGTGCCATGACCTTCTTTTTTATGGCAGGCTACGACGATACCATCGGTATCTTCCTGCCCCGTGCAGTGAAACTCCATATTTTCAAGGCCGCTTTCAATGGCCGCGGCGCACATGATTATTTTAAATACCGAACCGGGTTCGTATGCCTGTTCATATCGGCAAGTTAGCTCTCCTTCTGTGCTTTGGGCATAAGAGGCAATATTATTTTGGTCAAAACTCGGCGTGGATACCAGGGCAAGAATATCTCCCGAAACGGCATCTGTCACCACCACCGCTCCCTTATAACCTCTCTTTTCCATGGCGGAACTTGCTACCTGCTGCACACTTCCGTCAATGGTTAAAAGAACGTGGCTACCCGGCTCATTTACATTTTCATATAAAACGGGCCTATCTACGGGTAACATTCTTGTGGCATCTACGATGATATGTGCAGAAGCGGCGCTCTGCCTTTTCAGCACATCTTCATATCGCTTTTCAAGGCCGAACACGCCTTTGCCCTCGCCATTTAAATAACCAATTAAATGCGGTGCCACACTAGCGGTAGAATAGCGCCGAGTACTATCAAATATTTTCATGCCCACAAGCGCACTACCCGGTTCAATCAAGCTGCTGTCCTTGGCGATGGGAAAGATTTTGGCACCTCCCATCAGCTGGGAGGTAGAAATATGCGCGCCGGTCATGACGCCAAGCTGCAAAGCCGCCTGCTGCTTATCCTTGATCAGCGCTGGAAACACAACCGCAACGGAGGCATCTCTGCAAAGGGTAAGCGGACGCATGGCTCTATCAAAAAACAAACCTCGATTTTGATAGAGGGGTACCTGCATGGTTTGTACCTGCTGGGCCATGGACGCGATATCCCCAATGCTCAAAATATAGAGGAGCCTTGCCACCAGAGCGATGGTTATGAGTATGATACCTGTAGTGAGTATATATAATCTTTTCTTCATACGGTTAGTATGCCGCAGAAAAAAAGGATTATCCTTATTGTTTTTCTTTTCGCAAAATAGAATGCTTTAAAAGAGGTACTTTGGTTTTTATTTTTAGAATCTGCTGAGGATGGGGGGCTACTAGCACTTCACTGCCCTGCTCATCGGTAAGTTCCTCCACCAAATGCGCGATATATCCGTTTATCCGTGGTTGGATAATTTCTAAAAGGTCACCCTTTTGAAATTTATTGCGTTGCTCAATGGTGGCAATGCCGCTTTTGCTGTCGTAGCCTAGGACCATCGCCACAATATCATATTCTCGTATATAAGAAGAGGTATTGTATATCTGTCCCTCGCTTCGTGGCTTTTGCAGAAAAAAGCCGGTGCCATAATCACGATGGCTTACCTTTTCAAGCTCTCTTTTGTGCTCAGCAGCAAAAGTGTATGCCACAGGGTCTGCATAGTAGCTGTCGATGGCTTCGCGATACGCCTTGACCACACTGGCCACATAGTATTCGCTCTTTACCCTGCCCTCAATCTTCACGCTGGATATTCCACTTTTGATAAGCTCCGGAATATATTCTATCATACATAAATCCTTGGCATTAAAAATAAAAGTGCCATCTTTATGCTCCTCGATGGGCATATATTCACCGGGGCGTTTTTCTTCCATCAGGTAATACTTCCATCTGCATGGCTGAGCGCAGTTGCCCTGATTGCTATCTCGAGATGCAAGGTAATTGCTCAGCAGGCATCTACCCGAATAAGACATGCACATGGCACCGTGCACAAATACCTCAAGCTCTAAATCCGATGGGGCTTTTTCGCGCACCTCCAAGATTTCATCAAAGGAGAGCTCCCGCGCAAGTATAACACGCTTGGCACCGAGCCGATGCCACATGGATACGGAACGGTAATTGACATTATTGGCTTGCGTGCTGATGTGCACATCCAATTCTGGTGCAGCTTCCCGAACAACACAAAAGGCACCCAAATCCGCAACAATAATCGCATCCGCACCTGCCTGATATGCCATTTTGGCATTTTCAGCAATCCCGGGCAAATCCTTATTATGTGGGAAAATATTCATAGCCACATATGCCTTCACGCCATGGGTATGGGCAAAGGCTATGCCCTCTTCCATTTCCTCCGGCGTGAAATTTTCTGCTTGTTCACGCAAAGAAAACGCAGTTGCTCCCAAATATACCGCATCTGCACCATAGCGCACCGCCATTTTTAGTTTATCAAGGCTACCTGCAGGTGCAAGCAGTTCAATCTTCTGCATAAAAAACCCCTCTGCACTTCTCT
>CAZQDP010000002.1:7013-77085 GCA_964592375.1 uncultured Eubacteriales bacterium
GTAATCTTGCGCCGATTTACAATGCCCTCTGCTGCCACCATGCCTTTATAGAGCACATTATCTGAAACAAGAAGACCTCCGGGTCGTAGCACACGCAACAGATGAGGCAAAAACTCCATGTATTGACCCTTTGCGGCATCTAAAAACACCATATCAAAGGAGCCCTCTAAGAGTGGCAGGATCTCTGCCGCTTCTCCTTCAAGAATGCGTATTTTCCCTTGCAGACCTGCTTTTTTCACATTTTCTCTTGCCTGCATTGCCACTTTTTCATACCGCTCAATGGTGGTGATATGGCCGTCACAAGGCAGCATTTGCCCCATGATAATAGCCGAATAGCCAACAGCACTTCCAACCTCTAAGATGGACCCCACGCCGCAGGTGCCGATGAGTACCCGTAGCAGCTGTGCCACCTCCGGCTCAATGATGGGTACATAATTATCTTCCATAGAAGTCTCGATTTCAGCCACAATGCCGGCGCTCACAGGCAGAAGCGAACGGAGATATTCAATTTGCCTTGCTGTATTTTCTTCCATATTACTTTCTACCTCGCTACTGCCAAATGCTCTTCATAGGTTTTGGAAAAAACATTTCGCCCATCCCCTACAGAGGCAAAATACATATAATCCGTCTTGGCGGGATACAAAGCGGCCATGATGGCAGCCTTGCCGGGTGAGGCAATGGGGCCTGGGGGGAGTCCTCTGTTGATATATGTATTATATGGAGAATTGATTTTTGTATCATCCAAGCTAAGCCGCTCTTTACGCTCTTGTTTTACATACAGAACGGTGGCGCAGGATTCTAAAAAATTATAGTTGCTGTGCAACCGGTTATGAAAAACGGAGGACACGGTTTCTCTCTCCTTGGTGGATTCCTTTTCAATAATGGAGGCAAGGGTAATGGCCTCGTGTGTACTAAGACCTAGCTCCTTTGCCCGTTCACTCAAGGCCGGGGAATAGATTTCAGAAAAGCGTTTTAGCATTTGATTGATAATTTCATGCTCTCCGGTACCCGGTTCAAATTCGTACGTATCGGGAAATAAATATCCTTCTAAGCGATTTTCTCCCGCGGGCAGGCGGTCAGAAATAAATGCATAGTCAAAGCTACCATTTTTTATCTCTTCAAAAAAATCCTGCCTTTTAATGAGCCCTTTTTCTTGCAAGGCAGAAGCGATTTCCCGCAATTCATATCCTTCGGGAATGACAACGCGCACAGAGGATTTTACGCTTTTCTTGAGCTTGTCTATCATCTGAAGATAGCCCATGGACGGACTGAGGATAACTCTACCCGGCTTAAATTTGTCCTCGCTTCCGGTCAAAGAGCAATAGAGCCGAAAGGCATACCTGCTTTTGATAATCCCTTCATTTTCAAGCTGCCTGCCAATAGCAGTGGCACCTGCACCGGGAGGAATAATCAGCTCTTTTTCTTCATGAGAGGAAATAAACAAAGGATTTATCCCAATATACAGCACCCACAGGGCAAAAAAGAGCCCCAGCGAAATGGAAAAAATCAAACCACTCTTTTTCATTTGCTTCGTCCAATCTTTTGATATATATTCATTCTATCCTTTAGGTTGGGATATTTTTCGATGGTTGCACCAGAGAACATGGCCTCAGATAATTGCCCGGTTGCAGCCTTCTCATGCCCAATTAGGGCCCAGGTTGCATCCTGCAAATGGGCAAACTCCTGCCCTCTTTGCGCCTCGCAGATAAAGGACTGACGTGGCGTGTTGATATCCTCACCACTGATTTGGAATAAACCGTGCTTGTCACAAAGACCCATGACCCTTTGAAGCTGCTCCAAGGTATTGCGAGAGGGCATATAAGTGACGGCGTGAAAACCAATATGACTTAGCGTGTCAAATAACAACTCTAAATAATCATCCTCAAATTTTTGCGTCTTCTTGTCCCCCGTGACAGAATTGGTCACATCTCCCAAATACGCATATGCCAAAATGGCGCCGGTTTGCTTTGCAAGTGCTACCACCTGGGCAATATCGGGGCATTCGTCCGTGGCATCAATATAAAACTGCGATACCATATCACTCTTTAAAGCACCCAAAAGATCATATTCATAATAGGGGTTGTTTTCATCCTCTAGCAAAGCGGCAACTTTTGATGAAAGATTGATTTTAAGGCCCTCAGTGAGTAGCTGAACTACTTTGCTTCCCTTGCCCATCTTTTTGCTGAGTGCAAATAGGATATGCCTCTCGGTAATGCTTCCGCCCTCCTCGCACATGGATAGAGGGGCGATGTCCTTATCAAAATCCAGCGAAATATCAAAGGGTAAAAGAATTTCGTTTAAGCGTTTTGTCATGGCTCTGTTGCGCACATTGCGTGCGGCGCTAAAGGGCGTAAAAAACGCCTTGACCGTATCAATTTGAGAATGAGCAATGCCATGCAAGGCCACATAAGCCACGGAAATTTGATCCGGATTGTTAATCCTTTTGCCTGCGAGCGCCGTGCTGGCCATATTGGCTCTACACTCTACGCCAATGGTGGAGGCCATGCCCATGATTTGCGCCGCTTCAATAAATTCCCTTGCACCACTGATGGAATCATGGTCCATAATGCCTGCGGTACATAGACCTGCCCGATATGCCTGCCATACGGCATTGGTAGGCGAATATGGGGAGAATGAATATATGGTATGGATATGATTATTGACATCATTTCCGCTTGTAACAGCGGGAATTTTGCCTTGTTTTATTTGCGATACAAGGGCTTGAAGGGCCAAGAGTCTCTTTGCCCTTTCCGGATGATTGAGTGCCTGAATAAGCGTTTGCATATTGTTCCTTCTTTCCGTTTGGTTGGTGATGTTTTTGTTGGGCATGTTTTTATGCCCATAAGGCGTTCTTTTCTTTGTGCCATACCTATGATACCATTGGTTTTTAAAGACAATATAATGGGGAGTACAGCGGCATAAAAAATGCTATTTTATATTATACCGCAAAATCCTCTCAAAATCAACAAGATTTTTGCTTCTATCAGAATTAATGTGCGAGGCGGGAAAAACAGATAGGCAGCAAAAAAGACAGAGGTTGCATTGCTGTCCTCTGTCTTTCCGATTGACGCTCTTTCTTTAACGCATATTGCTTATACGCACCCCATGGGCAATGGCAGGAATACTCTCGCCCTGTTGGGAGGTCACAGGGCTCATCAGTGCTCCTGTAGCCATAAAGAGCAAATTATTAATCTTTCCTTTTCTCATGAGGGACATTAAGTTGCCTGCCAGGGTAATGGCACTGCATCCACAGCCGCTAGCACCCGCTTGTACATCCTGCTGTGGTGAAAAAATCATGCATCCGCAATCATTATACACATTTGAAACATCATATCCTTTGTCGCTCATCATTTCTATAAGGATGGACTTTCCTACTATTCCCAAATCTCCTGTGACGATCATATCATAATCCTGCGGACCAAACGAAGTATCCTGAAAATGCTGATACATCGTATCCACGGCAGCGGGGGCCATGGCTGCGCCCATATTGCTTTCGTTTTTAATCCCCATATCAAGAATTCTGCCGGTTGTAATATGTGTTATATAGGGACCTGCACCCACAGCGGAAAGCACTAGAGATCCGGCACCCGTTACAGTCCATTGCGCCGTGGGAGCACGTTGTCCGCCGTATTCGAGCGGCAGTCTGAACTGCTTTTCTGCCGAACAGAAATGGCTTGAGGTTGCCGCTAGTGCATAATTTGCAAATCCACCATCAATTGTCATGGCTGCTAAACTCAGTGATTCTGCCATGGTCGAGCATGCGCCGTAAAGACCGAAAAAAGAGCAGGGAAAGTCGCGCATGGCATAGTGGGATCCGACGCATTGATTAAGCAAATCGCCGGCAAAAATATAGTTGATAGAGGAGAGGGGCACCGCTGATTTTTCTACTGCCTTGCGCACTGCGGTGGCAAGCAGCTTGCTTTCCGCCTTCTCCCATGTTTTTTCTCCGAAAAAGGAATCGTCCAAGATGAAATCAAAATATTTACCAAGAGGACCTTCTCCTTCTTTTTTTCCTGCAATGGCCGCTTCCGCTACGATGCTGGGTGGGTTTGTGAGTGCCACGGTGTAGGCACCAAGTCTTTTTGTCATAAATCCTCCTCAGTGGAGTGCAAAGGGCAGATACAAGAATGAAAATGACCTGCCGGCAAGGCTCTGCACCGGAAAAGTGTGCACACTTTTATTTTAATAGAAAATAAATAATGCCTGCCAAAACAGAGGAAAGCGTTCCATATACCAATACAGGCCCTGCAATAACAAACATTTTCGCGCCAATTCCCATCACAAGCCCCTCGCTTTTAAATTCAATAGCGGGAGATACAATGGAATTAGCAAAGCCGGTAATGGGGACGATGGTACCGGCACCGGCGTATTTGGCAATATCATCGTATAATCCAAGACCCGTGAGCAGACCTCCTAAAAAAATCATGATAATAGTAGTGGCCGCTCCACCTTGTTCCACGGTAAATCCACGAGTGCGAAAGTATACAGAGATAATTTCGCCGAGTACGCATATGATGCCCCCCACAACAAATGCCATCAGCATATTTTTTACAAGACTTGAAGGGGGAGCTTTTGTTTCGGCATACTTCTTATATTCTTCTTTATTCACTCAAGTAGGTGAGGTGACGCTCCTAATCATACGCCTCACCATTTCACCTCCTATGGGCCCTCCCTGCAAGCCATTTTCCTTGGCGGAAAGATCACCCTTATAGTGGTCATTGTTTTCTTTGCAATACTGGGAAATGCCAAGCTCAGAGGCAACCTCTAATTTAAACTTCGTCATGGCATCATAACTGCCGGGCTCTAAGAGTCTACTTTTGCGATAATTTTTACCCATGTTACACCTCTTTCTTTTTGTACTATTTAAAATTGCTAGTTGGTAATTACTACTGCGCTAATAATATCTTTCCCATAAATTTAAAAATATTCCGTAGAAAAATGTGGAATATTCCGGCGCTTATGGCAGGAAAGATTACATGCTTTTTTAGTCTTTGTAGCGAGATTTTTTATCAAGCAATTTCATACTTTGCTTTTCTATTCATTCATCTCGTCTTGCAGTTCTTTCCGAAGAGCCTCCAGTGCACTATTTCTTCTTGCAGTTTTATCCTTTAGTATGCCTTGCAACTTTTCATCCTGGGCCAAGCTTATCAGTTCATCTGCAAATTCCATTTGATGCAGTGTATGATTTGTGTTTTTCTGGACTTTGGTCGCGCCTTGTGCGCGATCATGCGCATTGCGTTTCATCACTTCAATCTCTCCTTGCGTAAAAAATAGAAAATCTATTCACTAGTATGGTTGGATTTTCTGTAAATATGTAAAATTTTTATTCAAAGCGACTTTTTTTCTCACCATATTCATAAAGAAAAACACATGATTTACAAAAATTTCAAAAAACACTTGCAATTCATCACAACATGTGTTATAATAAGAAACTGTAAGTCATCCAATGATGATGACGATAAGGTTTATTTATTTTCAGACAGTCATCTCCTAAGTATATTTGGAGTCAGATGTGTAGGGAATTTTTAAATCCAATTTATTTAGGAGGTAATTTAATATGGCAGACAAGACATTGGCATGCAAAGATTGCGGAGCGGATTTCGTTTTCACTGAAAACGAGCAGGCGTTCTATCAGGAAAAGGGCTTTGAGAACGAACCCGGCAGATGCCCAGATTGCAGAGCAGCTAAAAAGGCTCAGTCCAGAGGCGGCAGCAGAGGCGGCGCTCAAAGAGAAATGTTCCCGGCTGTATGTGCTGAATGTGGCAAGTCCACAACAGTTCCTTTCCAGCCCAACGGCGAAAAACCAGTATACTGCAGAGAGTGCTACACACCTCGCAGCAGATAATCATTTGAATTTTATCTAATTAAATTATTAGATGTTTTAGATGACGAGTAAAGACCACCTACAGCATTTGAGCTTAGGTGGTCTTTTTTTCACTTTTTTACATATTTATGCGTATAATGCAGGCTTATCTATGCCATGATATGAATAAGTTGTCTTTTCACCTTACATCTGCAAAGGAGATTCTTTAAAAATGGGGAATATGCAAAGCTTAATCATTGGTCATTTAAAGGCACACCTTCCCATTGTGCAAGGCGGAATGGGGGTTGGGGTTTCACTCTCTTCTTTGGCTTCAAGTGTAGCCAACGAGGGGGGCATCGGTGTGATTGCCGCTGCGGGCATTGGAATGTTTGAAACGGATGCATATTCAAATTATTTGCAGGCCAATATCAGGGCCCTCAAGATGGAAATCAGAAAAGCAAGAGAAAAAACCAAGGGAATTCTTGGTGTGAATATTATGGTTGCACTATCCAACTTTGGCGAACTGGCCAAGGCAGCCATAGAAGAAGGCATTGACATTATCTTTTCCGGAGCAGGTTTGCCACTGCATTTACCTTCCTATTTACAAGGGTCGGTAAAAACCAAGCTGGTGCCCATTGTATCCTCGGGCAGAGCGGCTAGAATTATTGCAAAAAAATGGTTTGACCATTATCAGTATATCCCGGATGCCATTGTGGTTGAGGGGCCAAAAGCCGGCGGCCATCTTGGGTTTAAACCGGAACAACTGGAGGATGAAGCATTTTCGCTTGCTAATCTGCTCAGCGAAGTGACCCAGGCGATGAGTCCTTTTGTTTTGCAACATCAAAAGCCAATCCCCATCATTGTGGGTGGTGGCGTATATACCGGTGCAGACATACGGCACTATATGGAGCTCGGTGCGAACGGCGTGCAAATGGGATCGCGATTTGTCACCACCATAGAATGTGATGCCTCGCAGGAATTTAAAAATGTATATCTTCGTGCCTCAAAAGAAGACATTACCATTATCAAAAGCCCTGTGGGAATGCCCGGAAGAGCCATCAACAACAGCTATATTCAGGAGGTAGCGGAAGGGCATAAAATGCCGTATAAATGCCCCTATCATTGTATTATAACCTGCGATCATCTGCATAGTCCGTACTGCATAGCACTGGCGCTGATCAATGCCCAACGGGGCAATTTCAAAGGCGGATTTGCTTTTGCCGGTACCAATGCCTATCGCGCGGATAAAATTATCAGCGTATCAGAGCTTATTCGTGATATAAAAAATGAATATGCCATGGATGGAAACTTTTTTTCATAGCATGAAAAAGTAATCACGATACCAGTAATCATACAAATAGCAGGGGACGAACCAAAGTTCGCCCCCTTTATGATATCATATAGATTATTCCGAAGCTGGCGTTGACCTTGCGTTTCTGTGCTCGCTCATAATCTGCCCCTTAAACAAAGTTTTGCCTTCTATTTTAATATGGAAGGCTTTTTCGTATGCTTTGATAAGAGACATCTCTTGCGGCGTTATGATGGATATGGCCAGTGCACTTTGTCCGTCTCTACCGGCACGACCAACGCGGTGGAGGTAATCATTGGGACTCTGAGGGATGCTGATATTAATAATACACGTAATGCCTTCCATGTGTAGCCCTCTAGCGCCGATATCTGAAGCAATCAGATATTTGAGCTTACCGCTCGCAAAGTCATCCATGGTTTTCTTTCTGCGCAGTTTGTCGTTTGCTCCGTGGATACTGTCCACAGCAAATCCGTGGTATTTTAACTTTTCCACCTCTCGCTCAATGATGGTAGGTTGATTGATAAACACCATGGCCTTGGGCGGTTCTAGCGCACGCAGTAGCTTTCTGAGCAGCTCTGTTTTATCTCGCATTTCTGCGATGAAATAGAGATGCGATATATTGGATGGAATGGATGTGGTGGCGGCAGAAACAACTTCTGGATTTTTCATCATCTCCCTTGCGGCGGCAGTTGCCTCTTTGGAAATGGAGGCAGAAAAGAGCATCAATTGCCGCTCCTTTAAGGTGCACTTGATTACTGCTTTCACAGAAGCAATATTGTTTTTATCCATCATTTTATCCGCCTCGTCCACCACGATGGTGCTTACCGTATGGGCGGAGATTTTTTTCATTTGAATGAGCTCTAAAATTCTTCCAGGACTGCCAACAATGAGCTGGGGCTTTTCCTTTAATTTTTCAACCTGCCTTTTGATATTGACGTTGCCTATCACGCACGCGCTAAAAAGCGCAAGGCCCGAATGAACGCGAAGCTGTTCAATCTGCCGATGAACCTGCAAGGCCAGCTCATGGGTAGGCACAAGAATAATGGCTCTATTTTGCTTCGAAACGTCTTGTAAGTGCTGGAAAATGGGCAAAAGATAAGCCAAGGTCTTCCCCGTGCCGGTCTGCGATTGCACAATGAGATCTTTATGCTCCAGTGCCTTTGGGATGACAAGCTTCTGAATGTCAGTGGGAGCGAGGATGTTCTCCTTGGCAAGTGCCAAAACAAGTGAAGGCAAAAGCATCAATTGGTCAAAACTTTTCATTTATTGTTCTCCCGTCATCTTTAATGGGGTTTTTGCGTAAAGGCATCCATATTTCTACCCACGAGAGCGAGGGGTTCTCTTCGGCCTCTGGCCAGGGCCCTTCGCATTTCTGCTACTCGCACTCTGCCCTCTTTGCGCACCGCCTTTTGCGCTCTGGCCCTGATGCGTAACACTCTGCTCTCTGCCCCACTCGCCCCTTGCGCTCTGGCCTCTGCGCCCGGCACCTTCTGTGCCCTTTGGACTGCGACCTACGCCTCTTGTGCTCTGCGGCTTGCGGCCTGCTTCCTGCGCACCCTTATCTGCAGGTCCTTGCAAACGCCGTATGTTCACGCCAATTGCTTTCTCAATCGTATTCATCGTTGCCCTGTCTCTGGGGGATACAAAGGTCACAGCAATGCCCTTTTGCCCTGCGCGGCCGGTTCTGCCAATCCGATGAATATAATCCTTGGCGTCACGTGGCATATCGTAATTAAAGATATGCGTTACACCTTCAATATCTAGCCCTCTTGCGGCAACATCCGTTGCAACCAGCAAAGGGATTTGCAGCTTGCGAAAGGAAGACAATACCTTTTCACGCTTTGCTTGGCTCAGATCCCCATGAAGCTCCTCGGCTTTATATCCTTGCGCCTGCAATGCGCTGCATAGTGCAGTAACCCTATGCTTTGTACGGCAGAAGATGATGGACATAAAGGGACGATAAGTTTCGAGCATTTTCAGTAGTGCACCTTGCTTCCCACGATCGGTGGTGTCCATTGCAAGCTGAGATATTTCAGATAAGGTCACTTGCTTGCCTTGGATGCGAATTTGGATGGGGTTCTTCATATATTTTTCGGCCAGCGCTACGATGGCGGTGGATATGGTGGCGGAAAACAAAAGTGTTTGGCGTTGCGGAGGTGTTTTCCCCAATATTTGTGCAACATCGGGCAGAAACCCCAAATCAAGCATTTGGTCTGCTTCGTCTAGCACCAACATGGACAGCTTGTCCAAATGGATGGCCTTTCTGTGAATATGGTCAAGGAGCCGCCCCGGCGTGCCCACCACCAATTGCACGGACCCATTTAATCTGCGTGCCTGTGCAAGCACATCTTGGCCTCCGTATGCGGATAAGATATGGATGTCCCGTGTTAGCTTTTTGGCCTCTGCCGTAATTTGAATGGCAAGCTCACGGGTGGGGGTAATCACAAGCGCCTGTACAGAAGGATCTTGTGGGTTAATGCGTTCTAAGATAGGCAGTAGAAAGGCAAGGGTTTTTCCTGTGCCTGTTTGAGCCTGGGCAATCACATCCCGCCCCGCCATTACCGGTCCGATGGCTTGCTCTTGAACAGGTGTTGGTTGCGTAATTTTATTTTTTTCAAGTATTCCGGCAAGCGCTGAGCTTATGCCGAGCAGTTCAAATTTCGTTTTCATAAGAACCTCAATTCCTTTTATTTCTTTTACATATGGACTAATTCATGGGGTGGTGGTAAATAAATATATTAAGTTTTTTTGATAAATATCTCTTTGCATATCGGGCAGTTCACGCTAAGCGTACCTTTTCGCTTTGGCAGTCGAAGGGTGTTTTTACAAGCAGGACACCGTACAAATGCAAAATCCTTACTCTGCCGCAGTCTTGTGGTTTGCTCTGTCATTTTTTTAAAAGCGGCCTTGAGAGCTCCTGCAATTGCGCTCAATGCCGGTGCGAAAAAGCTGGCAATCCGGACTGTTAGCTGATTGTACAGCGCAAGCTCCTGCAGTCTGCGCGCTTTATTCTTTGAGAGCATGCGAAAAAGTGCATAGCATATAAGAACCACTCCGAGCGGCCATACGATTTTTCTACTAACAAATATTGCTGAAATAAGCATCAAAATAAAAGATAAATGATCTGACCCGTATCTGCCATGAAAAAAGCTTTTCCACATTTTTGCTCACCCATCTTCATATAGAATATAGTTTAAGTTTAACCGATATTTTCAGTTTATGCAAGTAAAAGTATGAAAAAATGATCAAAAGTATCAAAATGCACATATTCTGTTGACAAGCACATTAAGATAATATATATTATTTTTATATATAAGTGGGTCTTATGGATCCATGCATGAAACTTGATTGTGCCAGGAGGTTTATTGATGGGCTTTGTAAGTGATTTTGTATGGGGGACTGCCACTGCTTCTTATCAAGTAGAAGGTGCCCATCTTCAAGATGGGAAAGGATTATCCATATGGGACATGGTGGTGCAAAAAGGCGGATTTGTGCTAAATGGTGATACGGGTGATATCGCATGTGACCATTACAACCGCTACCGGGAGGACATTGCCATGATGAAAGAAATCGGGGTGAAAGGGTATCGATTTTCACTTTCATGGCCTCGCATTATGCCGGATGGCGTTGGGAAAATTAACGCTAAGGGCCTTGATTTTTACGACAACCTGGTGGATGCTTTGCTGGAAAACGGCATTGAGCCATATATTACTCTCTTCCACTGGGATTATCCTTTGGCGTTATTTCAACAAGGGGGCTGGCTCAGTCCCGATAGTCCAAAATGGTTTGCAGAATATACCAAGGTGGTTGTGGATAGGTTATCGGATAAAATCACCCATTGGATGACGTTAAACGAACCCCAGTGCTTTGTTGGGCTTGGGCATTTCACAGGTGTGAATGCGCCTGGGCTAAAACTTGACTTTTCACAGATGTTAACCGTCGGTCATCATGCGATGCTAGCGCATGGTATGGCGGTGGAGGTTATACGAAAGCACAGTAAACTCCCTGCGCAAATCGGCTATGCGCCGGTGGGCGTGGTACGCACCCCTGCCACCAATTGTGCCGGTGATATAAAGGCCGCAAGAGAGGCCACCTTTTCAATCAAGGATAAGCACTTTTGGAACAATACATGGTGGATGGATCCGATATTTCTTGGGCAATATCCTGAGGATGGGTTGAAACTCTTTGAGGCCGATATGCCAAAGATAGGACAGGATGACCTCAAAATCATCAGCCAGCCTATTGATTATTTTGGTGTGAATATTTACAATAGCGTGGCAGTTAAATGTAAGGAAAACGGCGAAGTTGCTTTCCCTTCCCGTTTGGCAGGCTATGCCAAAACCGCATATCACTGGAGTGTAACGCCCGAATCTCTCTATTGGGGACCGCGATTTTTCTACGAACGATATCAGAAGCCCATCATCATTACAGAAAACGGAATGTCAAACTGCGATTGGGTGAGCCTTGATGGAAAGGTGCATGACCCACAGCGCATCGATTTTGTGAGTAGATATTTAATGGAGCTAAAAAGAGCTGCACAGGAGGGCATCCCAATAAAAGGATACTTCTTATGGACCTTAATGGATAATTTTGAGTGGGCTGAAGGGTATAATCAGCGGTTTGGACTGGTGCATGTTGATTTTCAATCTCAAAAGAGAACGCCAAAGGATTCTGCCTATTGGTACCAACAAATCATTGCAACAAATGGGGAAATGTTATAGAAACATTCCACGCCCTTATGTACATGGCCACATTCAACGCAAGACCAAAAGGTTCTCTTACCATACAAAAAAGAAAAAATAACTCCTTTGTATTGCGAGAATGCACCGGGATGAAACGTAAGGGATATTGACAGAATAAAGAATATGCCGTACAATATGCATATGGGAGCCACGGCGAAAAGCCTTGGCCTTGTAAAAAATTATGCATAATTAAATGCAAGTGTCAATACACTAAAGCATATAGATGTGACTCAAACCCCGTGCATTTTTCCATATAGATTTGTTGGTGCCGGCACGTTTATGGAGCGCATAGTATACAATATATGGCATGTATTGTGGCATTTTTAAGCGCTTGCTTGCGGTTGTGGGAGGGAGTAAAATGGATTTTTTTACGCTTGAATATTGGATGATGCTATTGCGGCTTGTAGTGGCAGTGATACTGGGGGGTGTAATTGGCTTTGAGCGTGCTGAAAATAAGCATGATGCAGGGCTTCGAACACATATTTTGGTATGCCTTGGCTCTGCACTGATTATGGTCATCAGCGAGCACCTGATTACCACAAGAAGCCTGCAAAGCGATATGATGCGCATGGGTGCACAGGTTATTAGCGGCATCGGCTTTTTGGGAATTGGGTGTATTATTACGAATGGCGATAAAATTAAGGGACTGACCACTGCGGCTGGGCTGTGGACCACTGCGGGCGTGGGCCTTTGTGTGGGAATTGGCTATTATTCCATTGCGGTCACTACGGTTGTCCTTATGCTGATTGTTATGGCCTATTTGCGCCCCCTTGCCATAAGGCTGAAAAATAGGGATTTGACCGTGCAAATCAAGGTGAGTAGCAGAGTGCAGGTAAGTGGGATTTTGGATTTACTTTCTGAAAAAAGCATTCATGTGAATACGGTTAAAATGACCGAAAAAGGCGAGCATACCTATGCCACGGTTTGCATTCAATTGCAACATACCAACAATTACAGCCAAGTACTCAGCGAGCTGACGGCGATGGAAGGCGTAACGGAAATCCATTAGCGGATTGTAAAACGAAAATTCAAACATTAAAAAGACCAAAATCATTGACAAATTAGATAAAATGGGTTACAATAAACACATACTTTGAGGTAGAGTAGGTATTGTGCGTCAAGTGTCAAAGGATGGGAAGTTGCCTTTGAACGAAGAATGCGTTTGCATTTGCGGTACAATATCGCTTCCGTTACCATTTTTTTATGCCTAAAAGCAAGCTTGCAGGCAATCATTTGGTAACATCCTCTCATTTTGAAAGGATGTATGAAAATTGAACAGAAGTAGTGTTTTTTCAACCAGAAGGCTTGTGCTGATGTCTGTTTTGGTGGCCATTAGCATTGTGCTGACCAGGTATGCTTCCATCATGCTGTTTGGTGGAACCGTGCGGCTTGGCTTTGGCAACATTCCCATTATTTTTGCCGGTCTTCTCCTTGGCCCGTGGGCAGGCGCGCTCACCGGCATTGTATCCGACCTTATTGGCGTGATGTTAAATCCCCAAGGTACGTTTCATTTAGGATTTACCCTTAGTTCCGCACTTACCGGTATCATACCCGGGCTTGTGGCCATGTTTTTTCGAAGGAAAAGCTTTCGCTGTATTTTGATTTCCAATTTACTTGTATATCTTGTCGTTTCCTTGTTGCTGAATACCTTATGGCTTTCGCAGCTGTATGGCAAAGCCTTTTTGGTGCTTCTGCCGGGGCGTATACTTACCCATGGAATGACCAGTGCCATTAGCATTGCAATGATCACGTTTCTGATGATAAGCATAAAACACATCAATATTGACGATGAAATAAAGTAAGGTGAACAAATGCGCTATTTGCCTTTTTTGCATATGGCCTTTACCGCCCTTTTCGCTGAAGGCACAAGGGACAGAGAGCCGCAAATCACAACAGCTCCCGTTTTTTGGCTGATCGAAAATGCTGTGGTCACGGCCTCTTGCATGCTTTTTGCCATAAGTGCTTTCATCCCGAGATTTTTGGCCTCGTTAAATAAAAGCGCTGCTGGCAGTGCGCGTGCATGCTCCGGGGTTACGGCAATAAGCATATCACATGCGGGCGCCAAATGGGCAAGTATTTTCGCATACTCTTTGTCTGCAAATATGCCTACAATCATCACGAGCGGACGGCGCCTTACATGAGTGGCCAAAAAATTTGCCAATGCATGTGCACCGTGAGGATTATGTGCTCCATCTAAAAGCACAAGTGGGGATTGACACAAGACCTCTTGACGTCCAGGGTGACGGGCGCGAAATAGCCCCTCTGCCAAAACCTGATCACTGATGGCATATCCAAATGAGTGGCGCAGTACATTTGCCGCCACCACGGCGGTCATGGCATTGTAGACTTGGTGTCTGCCGGAAAGGCGAATTTGCAATTGATGCCCGTCATACCAAAAAGTCGAACCGGAAATGCGCTCCTTGCATATAAAAAGCTTTGATATATCAGGATAAATTGAGCGGCAGCCCTCACGCGTTGCCTTGTCGTGAAGTACGCCCATCACCTCCTTTTCCTGCAAAGGATAAATAACCACAACACCATCTTTTTTAATAATGCCGCTTTTTTCCTCGGCAATCTTTTCAATGTGCGTGCCTAACATTTTCATGTGGTCAAAAGAAATAGCGGTAATGACGCTGATGAGCGGCGTATCAATGACATTTGTGGTATCCTGCCGTCCACCCATGCAAGCTTCCAGCACCACAATATCGCAGCCTGCCTTTTCAAAGGCAACAAAGGCAAGTGCAGTTAAAATTTCATATTCCGTTGGAGGGTCTGCCATTTTTTCCATTTGCTGCACGGCGTTTTTGATTTCATCACAAGCTGTGGCAAAGGCACTTTGACTTATTTTTCGGCCGTTGGTGCGAATACTCTCTCGCATGCTCTCAAGATATGGAGAGGTAAAAAGCCCTGTTTTATATCCTGCGCGCTTTAAAATGCAGGCCAACATCACCGCAGTACTTCCTTTGCCGTTTGTTCCCGCAATATGGACAAATTTCAACCTTTTTTGCGGATTGCAAAGAAGCGCACAAAGGCAAGTCATGCGGGAAAGGCCGGGTTTCGAGCCCAAATACCGATAGGAAGCGATAAAATCAAGAGCCTGTTTTTCATTCAAAGCGGTTCACTCCGTTTAATTTAAATGGCATATAATAACATATAATCCTATTTTCAATTGGTGATAATTTGTGAATATTGTACATTGAAAAATGGATAAAAATATGGTAACATAAAATTTGATGTATCTTATATGGAGGTTTCGTATGCAATATCTGCATCAACTTGGCGTTGTGAATATGCATGCACTCGGTGTTGCAATCCTAGCTTTGGTCATTTTCAACATCAAAAGTGCCATAGGTCAGGATCGTTCGCTGTATTTACTGATGCTATCAATGATTTGGGTGACCGTGGTCAGCATATGTGCTGATGCGGCCTCTTGGCTGTTTAACGGGCTTAGTAACCCTTCGGCGTATTATATCGTATATATCAGCAGTGTTGTTTTTTATATGACCATGCCGCTCATTGGCATCAGTTGGTATTTTATCTCTGTTTATATGGCGAATAGGCAGCAGGCATTTATTAAAAAAAGGCTATTATTTGCATCCGCAGTATATTTGTTAGTCATTGTAATGGCAGTGACTAATTCGCACACCAAGCTTCTTTTTTTCGTCGACGCTCAAAATACATATCAAAGAGGGCCGCTATTTTTTTCTTTTGACATTATTGTGCTTATCTTTCTTGTGCTATCACTTTTTCGTGTCTATGCGCACAAAGCCGACTATGTGTTTGAGACATTGGCCTCTCAATATTTTTGGTTTCCACCGGTTTTTGGCGGTATTATCCAAGCATTCGTTTATGGACTGAACTTCATCTTGGTCGGGATTGTGATATCTATTCTTATGATTTATATTGGATTTCAATCCAAAAGCACTCGGCTAGATTATTTAACGGGAATTCACAACAGAAGATATTGCGACAGTATTCTGCAAGCAAGAACAAGGGAAAGAAAGTTTTCCCTTATTTTAATTGATATCGATAAATTCAAAATGATCAATGATACTTATGGACATACAACGGGGGATATGGTGCTTATTGATATTGCGGCCATGCTTAGGATGTCCCTTGGAAAAAATGATTTTATATCACGCTATGGGGGCGACGAATTCTTAATTATTCCCGAAACAGCAGATAAGTATAAGCTTGAAGAGCTAACACGGCATATTCATCAAATGATAGGGCAGTTCAATGAGGACAGCGCATTTCCCTTCGTTCTATCGGTAAGCGTAGGCTTCGATGTGATGAAGGCAGGGCAGTACAGAACACCTTCCGGGTTTTTGCATCATGTTGACCAGCTGATGTATATTGAAAAACGAACCAAGCCGCCTAGTCTTGTATTAAAGCAACAAGACCAGATTTCTCAATAAAACAGAGCGTATCACTTAGTCATTTTCTACATATTGCATGAACTTTTCCTATCAACTGTTTGCTCTTTATTTTACCACAAGATTAATTAGCTTGCCGGGTACGGCGATAATCTTCACAAGCTGCTTGCCTGCCAAGAGCGCTTCTAGAACACCTTCATTTTGAAGGTGTTCTTGTAATTGCTGCGCATCAAGTCCCGCATTTACCATCGCTTTGCCGCGAATTTTCCCGCCGACCTGAAGCACAATTTCTACCTGTGCATCAACCGTTTTTTCAATATCATATTCAGGCCATGACGTATTGGCAATCTGCCCTTGAAAACCGGAGAGTTGCCACATTTCTTCTGTCATATGGGGAGCAGTGGGATTGAGCAGAACAAGGAAAGTTTTTAGCTCGCCCTTCGTAATACTGCCTTTTTTATAAAACTCATTGATGAGCGACATGAGCGCCGCAATGGCGGTATTAAATTTCATCCGCTCAATATCTTCGCCGACTTTTTTAACAGTCTTGTGCATTTCGCTCTCGAGCTCCATGGAGTATCCATCGCCGCCCCTAACCATTTCCTGCAAATTCCAAACGCGTTCCAAAAATCTGTAGCACCCCTTCACGCCCTGCATGGACCAAGGAGTTGCCTGATCAAAAGCACCGATAAACATTTCATAGGTTCTAAAAGCATCTGCACCAAAGCTTTTTACAATGTCATCCGGATTAACCACATTGCCACGAGATTTGGACATTTTCTCGTTATTTTCGCCCAAGATCATACCATGAGAGGTACGCTTGCTATAAGGCTCAGACGTAGGCACAACACCAATATCAAATAAAAACTTATGCCAAAAGCGAGAATAGAGCAAATGAAGCGTAGTATGTTCCATGCCGCCATTGTACCAGTTCACCGGCATCCAGTAATCTAAATTTTCCTTTGAGGCGAGCGCATCCCCATTGTGAGGATCCGTGTATCTTAAAAAATACCAAGAGGAACCGGCCCACTGAGGCATGGTATCCGTTTCCCGACGTGCAGAGCCGCCGCAGGTTGGGCAGGTGGTACTTACCCAGGATTCAATTTTAGAAAGAGGGGATTCCCCTGTATCGGAAGGTTCATAGTTTTCTACCTCCGGCAAAATGAGAGGTAACTGGCTTTCAGGGATGGGAACATAGCCACAGCAAGGGCAGTGAACCAGAGGAATAGGCTCACCCCAGTAGCGCTGGCGGGAGAACACCCAGTCTCTTAGTTTATAATTTACCTTTCTTGTGCCAATACCTTTTTCTTCCAAAAATGAAGTGATGGCATTAATGGCTTCTTTTACCTGCATCCCATTTAAAAAACCGGAATTGATCATTTCTCCCGAAGATACATCCGTATAAGCACCATTGGCAAGATCATCCCCTCCTGAGACCACCTCGCGGATGGGAAGAGAAAACTTTTTGGCAAATTCATAATCTCGCTCGTCATGGGCAGGAACTGCCATGATAGCACCTGTTCCGTAGGTTGTTAGTACATAATCGGAAATCCATATGGAAATTTCATCGTTATTGACAGGGTTGATGGCTTTAATGCCTTTGAGCTCCACACCTGTTTTGTCCTTGACAAGCTCGGTGCGCTCAAATTCGGATTTTTTAGCCGCTGCTTCTTTATAGGCATTTATTTCATCGATGTTCAAAAGCTTATCACTGAGCTGACCTAAGAGTGCATGCTCGGGTGACAATACCATATAGGTTGCCCCAAAGAGCGTGTCCGGCCTAGTAGTATACACTCTCACCACATGCTCGGTTCCGGCGATGGTGAAATCCACCTCAGCACCTTCTGAGCGGCCAATCCAATTCTTTTGCTGAAGTTTTACCTTTTCAATATACTGCAAATCATCCAAATCGTCAATCAGCCTTTGGGCATAGGCGGTGATTTTCAGCATCCATTGGCTTTTGTTCTTTTGCACAACCTCGCTTTGACAGCGTTCACATTTGCCGGCGATAACCTCTTCGTTTGCAAGCCCGGCTTTGCAAGAGGGGCACCAATTTACCGGCATTTCCTGCTTATAAGCAAGTCCGCGCTCAAATAGCCGAAGGAAAATCCACTGTGTCCATTTATAGTATTCAGGATCCGTTGTATTGATCTCTCTTGACCAATCAAAGGAAAACCCAAGACTTTTGAGCTGACGCTTGAAATTGGCAATATTGTCTGCAGTGATTTTTTTGGGGTGCACCTTGTTTTTGATGGCGAAATTTTCAGTGGGCAGACCAAACGCATCCCACCCCATGGGGTAGAGTACATTCTGACCATCTAGTCTTCTTTTTCTTGCCAGTATGTCAAGTGCAGTATAGCTTCTGGGATGGCCCACGTGCAGGCCCTGCCCCGAAGGATATGGGAATTCCACCAAAAGATAGCATTTGGGTTTACTGTGATCGTTTGATACTGCAAAAGTTCCTTCATCCTCCCAAATCTGCTGCCACTTTTTTTCGATATTAGAAAATTGATAATTCATTTTAGACACCCTTTCATTGTACTTGCACCGCATCTGCCCATAACCGTTCTAAAGAATAGAATTCATGGGCTTCTTTGGTAAATATATGAACAGCAAAACTGCCGTAATCCATGAGTATCCAGCTGGCACTGCGGTATCCCTCACTGTGCGAGGCTACGATATTTTGGGCTGCAAGCTTTTCATAAACCTCATCACACAGCGCTTTGATATGTGTGGAGGAGCTACCGCTGCAAATAACAAAATAATCTGCAATGCTGGTGAGATTTTCCACGCACAGCACCTTCACATCCAATGCTTTCTTATCCGTTAAAATAGTTGCCGCCAAAAGGGCAATATCCCTTGAGGTATATTCCATATGCAAAGTCCTCCTTGTATGCAATTGATATTCCTTATGTTATCTTAGCGCTTCGTTTCTGTTCAATCAGCTCGTTGCGCGCAGCTATTGTAAGTGGATGAATGGTAAGTCCCCGTTCAATTAAGGATTTTAGCGTAAAATCAATGGTGATGAGTATCCCCGCATCCAGCTCGCGCAGCGTTTGCGCTCGCACGCCTGCAACCCATGGATATTCGCAGTCTCTGCCGCATTCCACCATATCCGCTACGTAAATCACTTTGGTAAGCAGGGACATTTGAGGCTTTCCCACCGTGTGGTAATAAATTGCATCATAAATATCTGCGTCACAAGCTTCAAAATCCATTGCGGCAAGCTCAGCACCCAGCGGCGCATGCCACAGACCTTTTTCCCGTAGCATCATGGGATCAATGCGTTCTTTGCAAGTCTGTAAAAGCGCTTCCCGCTCACTGCCTGTCAGTTCCTTAGCGCAATCGTGCAGAAGTCCTGCCACCGCCGCCTTCTCGGGATCTGCCCCGAATGTTTTTGCTAAACAAATTGCCATATCCATCACACCAAGCGAGTGGATATAACGCTCGGAGGAGAGCATATCGGACAGTTTTTTCTTCATTTCCTTGATGGTCACTTTACAATATCTTTCCTTTCAGCAGCCTTTGCAAGGCAAAGTCCGCTCCTGAAAATTTTTCAGGTATTTTGATATAAATGATGCTTCGAAATATATGCCATCACCGCTTGCGGCACATAGGGAGAAATGTCTTGACCTTGTGCAACCTTGCGGCGAATGGTGGTGGAGGAAATGTCCACCGGAAGTATATCCAAAAACAAAATATTAGCAGAGAATTTTTCTGCAAGCACATGGGCCTTTTGCAGCATAGCACCATCATCATAACCACTGCGAGGCGCCACCGCCACGGTACACAGGTGGAAAATACGCTCAGGCTCTGCCCAAAGAGCCATATAATCAAGTGAATCAGCACCCACAAGAAAAATCAGCTCCGCATCAGGGTATTTTTCTGCGAAAAATTCGAGTGTTTGATAGGTGTAGGAGGTGCTGTCTTTATCCAGCTCATAGCTACTGATTAAAAATCCCCACTCATCTGCTACCAAATGCAGCATATTCAATCGATGGGTTTTGCAGACAAAGCCGCCCCCCTCTTTGTGAGGGGGCCGGCCTGCAGGTACAAATATCATTTGGTCAAGCCCGAGTAAGGCTTTTGACTGCTTGGCGATCACCATATGTCCGTTATGCACAGGGTCAAAGGTGCCTCCGAAAATACCGATTTTCATGTATGCATCCCCTTGCAAACCAGAAGTATTCTGCCCCAAGTCCTGCGAATTTTAGGGCAGCACAATCCTTCGTTTGTCCTTATCCCGTGCCATGCGGTAGAGCACAAATTTAAGACCAATGGACTGTACCGGCTCTGCACCGGCAAGGCGAGCTAATTCATTGCAAGCCTCCTTGGCAGTGAGTAGCGCAGTATCGAGCACGGTAACTTTAATGATCTCTCGTGCCTCCAACGCCTCATCAATCTGGGCTACCAAATTGTCGTTTATTCCGTTTTTACCGATTTGCAAAATGGGGTCTATACCATTTGCAAGCCCACGAAGGTAGGCCCTTTGTTTGGTTGTTATCAATTCAACACATCCCTGCCTTATTTTGGGTATATTATAATACTCTTTTCATAAAAAAGCAAGAGAAAAACACAAGGGAAGCAGAAATCTTGCTTTACATGTGGTTGATGGCACTGACAAGTGCTGTAACCGAAGCAGTGATAATATCCGTATCCATCCCTGCACCCCAGTGCATTTTTCCATTTTCATCGGTAATGCCAACATAAGCTACCGCACTAGAGTCCGACCCTTTTGTAAGGGCGTGTTCGTAATATTGAGAAATATCATATGAGAGATGAAGAGCGGATTTGATGGCATGACTCACGGCATCCAAACGACCATTGCCTTCACCTTTTGCACGGTAGCATGTAGCATCCATTTCCATTTCCACATCGGCGCTAAATCGAGAAGCGCCATTGCCCGTGGTTTCATAGTTTAAGAGGGAGAGGCGTCCCTTTATGTGAATATATTCCGCCATAAAGATATCCAAAATCTCCTGAGGCACAAGCTCCTTGTGCAACTTGTCGGACACAGCCTTTACCTTATAGCCAAAGTCCTCACGCATATTTGCCGGCAGAATAAAGCCGTAGTTCTTTTCAAGCAGATAACCGATACCGCCCTTGCCCGACTGACTGTTGATGCGAATGACATCTTTATCATACTGCCGCCCCACATCCGCAGGGTCAATGGGAAGATATGGCACGTTCCAAGTCGTAATTCCCTTCTCTTTGTGGTATGCCATGCCTTTGGCAATGGCATCCTGATGAGATCCGGAAAAAGCGGCATAAACCAGTCGTCCTGCATAGGGCTGCCTGTCATACACCGGCATATCGGTGAGTCTTTCATACGTATCCACCACCTCGGGCAGATTGGTAAAATCAAGGCCGGGATTGATGCCTTGCGCATACATATTCAGCGCAAGGGTCACAATATCCACATTGCCCGTTCTCTCACCGTTACCAAACAGTGTGCCCTCCACCCTGTCGGCACCTGCAAGTAGTCCCATTTCCGTTGCGGCAACCGCACAGCCTCTGTCATTATGGGGGTGCAAGGAAATGATGACGTGTTCCCGATATTTCATATGGGTCGACATGTATTCCACTTGGCTGGCATACACATGCGGCATGGATACCTCAACAGTGGCTGGAAGGTTAATAATCACCTTGTTCTTGGCAGAAGGTTGCAGGACATCCAGTACATGAGAGCAAATTTCAAGGGCAAAATCCATCTCGGTACCCGTAAAGCTTTCTGGCGAGTATTCAAACAAAAAGTTTCCTTTTTTTTCCTTCGCACATTGCTTAGCGATTTGCGCACCGGATACCGCAATATCTATGATTTCCTGTTTTGACTTTTTAAATACCTGCTCACGCTGTGCGATAGAGGTGGAATTGTATAAATGCACAACTGCCCTCGGAGCACCTTCAATGGCCTCAAAGGTCTTTTCAATAATGTGCTTTCTGGACTGAGTCAGCACTTGAATGGTGACATCCTCCGGGATAAGCTTGTCATCAATGAGGCGGCGCACAAACTGATACTCCGTATCGGAAGCTGCAGGAAAGCCCACCTCAATTTCTTTGAAGCCTATCTTCACAAGAAACACAAAAAACTGTATTTTTTCATCCAGCGACATGGGAATGATCAAGGACTGATTTCCATCTCGAAGGTCAACACTGCACCAAATAGGTGGGCCCTCTACAGATTGCTTCTGCATCCATGTTGTACTGGTGGTGGGTGGCATAAAATAACATTTGGAATACTTTTTCACGTTTTTCATACTGCATAACTCCTTTCGTGTACAAAGCGTATGGTTTCTTTTAAAACCCATTTTTGTAGTGCGTTGCCTTAAAAACTACATAGGCGGCGAAAGGTCGACACGCAAAAAAGCCTTTCGTCTCCTTTAGAGACGAAAGGCTAAGCAAGCTTTCCGCGGTACCACTCTAATTCATTTCCAAAAGGAAATGCGCTCTTTGCAGATACGGACCGATTTTACGATCTTATATCCTTCTGCGATCACGGGCAGATGCCGTCCCAACCTACTATGATTTCAGCGGGCTACTCCAAGGCCAGTTCAAATATCCATCGGCGACTGCCTTGCACCACCCGGCAGCTCTCTGACACCTTGCGAATACTCTACTATTCCTTTTCACAGTATTTCTATGAACGAATATGAAATTATACTTTATTATACACCCTGAGCAAATGATTTGTCAACACATTTTTTCCCACATGCCGTTTTTAGCAAATGATGTTCATTTTAAGAAAACAAAAAACAAGAAGATTAGTTTTGCATAAACAGAATGAGCATTGCTTCCTTTTGCGGCTTTATTATTTTTTTGTGACGAAGATATTGTCCCAATAGACCTTTGTATTGGTGGCCGCAATCGAGGAACCTAAGAAGATATCCTTCATATCTTTCAGGTTCATGCTCGGATCTTCCCATAGTCGGAAGGATGCATTTTCAAGCACAAGCTGTCCGTCGATATATACATTCGATGTGAGGGTCTGTGGATTAGCTTCGATTTTAAAATTGTACCATTTTCCACTTTGAGTTTGCGCGATATCCTTCGTTATGCTGCCGTCCATGTAGCAAATATTGTTCCTATTCGCCCATATGGACAGATTGTATCGATTTTGCGAGTTTCTTGTATAAAATACCTGAACACTGCCCGCGGCGGTAGCATCAACCGGAAAATCCACCTTGAAATCTGCTTCAATGGTTACGGGCTCGGTGATAAGGGGAGATAGGGAATATACAAAGGTGGACGCTACCGCGGGGTCGTTGTCATACAATTCAAGTGCCTGATCCTCTACGCCGAGGCTTTTCCCCTTTGCTTTTACGTAGGAGCCTCCCGCGCTCGGCGCTGTTATCGTCCAGCCATTAATCTTATCTGTTTCTCCGTAGCTGTCAAAGTTTTCATACATGACAATAGGGTTTTCCCGTGTACTTCGAACGGGAAGTGATGCAGTAAGTGTTCTGCCGTCCACAACCACCTCGCCGAAAATCACGGACTCTCCTTCGCTTACGCCGCAAATCCTATTATCACTATTCACGCTAACAGCGGCAGAGGAGCTGGTATACCGAAGGCCTTCTTGAGAAAGATTGATGCGTGTGCCGTCCTCTAGCAGTAGGGAAGGCTCTATGGTGCCAATTTGCCCAAACTCCAATATACTGCTTTTGGTATAGAGCTGCAAGGCTTTGATAGGCTTTCCAAGCAAAAGTCCTCTCTTTTGCAAGGAACCCTCCCCAACCAAATAGTTAGCCACAAAAGTAGCCGGAAGCGCGATGGCCTTCTCTCGATTGCCTTGCGTATAGATAAGAAAATGGTCGCTTGTTTTTTCAATACATACCTCCATTGCATCATCCAAAGTCACGGAGGTAACGGGAGCATGGGGTTTTAGCTTATAGGTAAGGATGTGATTTGCCACTGCAATGTAGCTCGAAAACTCATAGCGGTTTTCTCGCAGCATCAGTCCTTCTTTGGCACTTCCCGTTGCGAGAAAGCCCATTAGCGCGGTTGCCTCTGTCGGCGTGACCTTGGCTGTTTGCATTTGATAATCTACACTGAATTTCTCCACCATCTGGCTTACTAAATCCGCTTCTCTTTCGGGGTCGGCCACAAAAGGATTTGCGGAAATAAGGATAAGCCCACGATCATCCCAGAACACATATTTTCCAAGACTCTCTGCCAGTGCACGCAGTGGAAGAAGCGTACGACCCTCTTTTATCATTACAGGAACATCAATGGTTTTTTCTTTGCCGTCTATTTTCATCACATGGCTGTTTTCCTGCATTTGGATGGTTTTGCCCTGATATCGCACGGTAACGGTTCGCGTTATCTCATCCCAATCTACCGTAGCACCCAGTGCCTCTACAATAAACCGAACAGGAAGGAGGGTTCTGTCTTGATATACAATGGGAACAACCAAAGGATTTGCAGGGTCAATGGGCACCTTGCTGCCGGCTTTGAGCGCAATGTTTCTATCTACAAATAGTGCAAGGCTATTGCACAGCCGATTGTGCACCAGGTCAAATTCTTTTGGAAAGGACGGAGAAAGACCGATTTTTTCATAGGCCATTTTACGATCATCAAAGCCCGGCATCCAGCTGCAATTTTCCAGTACCATAAGGCCGGAACGATTCATGCGGAAATAGTCGCCAAGATAATTGCCCTGAACATTTGATATTTTTACATTCTTAAACTGCTGTTTAAAAGTATTGTAGTCAAGGAATATACCATTCGGCCCCAAATCCTTCATGGAAGGATGAGCATAAATATTATCCACAAGTATTTGCTCGAAATAGTTGACATGTGTCATCACGCCCGGAATATCTCTTGTAATGCCCGCTTCGTGCAGGGCGCCCGTATCACCGCTGTCTTGATTGGTGCTATACACCTTTACATATTTGGTCACATTGCCACGGGCAACACCGTAAGAGGGACCACTGCCTGCTTGCGCAGTGGTGCCTCTATAGCTTAAGCCATAGCGGGGACTATTAAAAATCTCACAATAGGAAACCATGTTACGAGTAGCATTGTACATATTGACACCGGCACTGTCGGTACTGCACTCGCCCACATCATTAATTCTGGTATTCGTAATGAGGTTTTGATAAAGAACCTCGCCGGCTTCGCTTCGCAGAATAATACCGCTCACACCGATTTTTTCAAACCAACAGCCGCTGATGGTATTATTGGTATTGGCGCTGAGCATAAAAAGACCAATCAGCCCGCTATTTCTAAAATGGCAATTCTGAACCGTAATATTATCAGTGTTTGTCATATCCACCATGCCTTTTCTGGAATCAGGGGAGCCGTACCAGGCAAACATCTGATCAATAAAATCGCTGTATTCAAAACGTAGCCCGTCGAGCACCATGTTTTTGGTACGCTCAGCAGGACTCTTGCCATGAATACTCACGAGTTTTTGCAAAGTGGGAATGACAATATCCTGCTCATTGGGATTGCCATATCGAGGAATGTAATACAAGGTGCCGCCTGCCACATCCATATAGAATTCACCCGGTGCATCCAGCAGCTCGTACACACCCTCCACATAGTAGCGTGCATTTGTATCAATGAGCGTGCCATCACCCTTTTGTATGGTAATGGTACGTGTGGCGGAATCTATTGTTTGAATGGGACTTGCCCAACGATTCCAATCGCACTTTCCCCAAGGCCATACAATGAGGCTTGCAGTAGAGGTGTCTTTCCACTCCCGAGGGTCAAGGTCACCCTCTTTGTAAACCAGAGCGGTGTCTGTGCCGCTTGCAGATAGCAAATAGGGTGCACCGGATTTGGGGAAATTCACATCAAATACATAATTGGGATATCTCGCTCTCATGGCTCTTTCGCCATTTTCCCACATGGTATAAAAACGAGTGCCCACAGGAATTTTTGCCTTCCATACTTTATCATTTTCCTTCTCCCAGCCGACAATCTTTTTGCCGCCCATAATGCGTGCCTTGTCAATGCCGTCTGCGCTACGCAAAATGACATGATAGCCATTGGTGCCGCTCATCTCGGAGGTAAGATCGATGGTTCTTTCGAGATAATAGTCACCTTCTTTCACATTAACAACGATATTGCCGGTCATATTTCCTGCAATTTTGCTAACCTGCGCGAGGGCTTTTTCAATGGTTTGAAAAGGAGACGATTCGCTTCCGTCCCCGCTGTCATTGCCGGTGGTGGATACAAAAAAGGCTTTCATGATCGGTGCGGCGGAATGAATTGGCTTTGCACCCACCTCATTATCCTGCACAGGAGGAACAGGCGAAGGCTGCTGTGCATCGGTAAGCTGCGCTACGATAGGAGAGTCCTTATCGGTTGCAGTTTGCATGGTGCCAACGGCGGAAATTGCGTCTTTTCCCCCCTTCAAAGTAGACATTTGCGCGGATTGTGCAAGGATGGATAGCATACAAAATACAAGCAGAAAGATGCAACATTTTTTCATCAAATTTTTTCCTTTCAAAGCGATATTTTTAATGAAGTTATTCTCTTTATTATATCGCACAATGCCTGCCGGTTACTACTGCATTTATCACCAAAATTAATATTAGATTCTATGGAATATGCACAATTGTATTTACTCTCATCGCAAATGATAAACGAAAAAGGAAATTTTAATCAAATAGGAAAAGAAAAGCCAAACAAAATACAAAATAATGATAAAGACAGCAACCTAGAAAGTAGATATAATAAATATTGAGATAGATGGGAGGAGTCAGATTTGGAAAAAAATATTTTTGACAATTATGAGGCATTATCTGTATTTGCCGCCGAATTTATTGCAAAAGAGATACATCAAAAACGCGAATTTGTACTTGGACTGCCCACCGGCAGTACACCAATTGGCATGTACCATGCACTTTGTGAGCTACACCAGCTTGGGAAACTGGATTTTTCAAATGTAAAGGTCTTTAATTTAGATGAGTATATTGGCATTGACCGCTCACATCCTCAAAGCTATTATTCGTTTATGACTGAGCATTTGTACAGCCGAGTGAATTTGAAACCCGAAAATATTCATATACCCAGTGCCGAGGCTGGCGATCTTGCAGTGGAATGTGCACTATATGATAAAAAAATTGCCTGGGCAGGCGGAATTGATTTGATGGTATTAGGCGTTGGCGCCAACGGACACATTGGATTTAACGAGCCGGCGGATAAGCTGATGAGCCCCACACATGTCGTGGAGCTTACTAGAAGAACCATTGAAGACAATGCAAGGTTTTTTGAAGATGTTTCCTGCGTACCCGTGAAAGCGTTGACCATGGGAGTAGGCTCCATTTTAAAGGCGAAAAAAATTCTGATGCTCATCAGCGGCAAGGCAAAGCAACAGGTCGCCCGGGAGCTTTTATCCGGATATATTACCACCAAAAATCCGGCTACACTATTAATGCTCCATCCGGATGTCACCGTGATGATGGACAAAGATGCCGCCTGTGAGGACTAAGCAAGTCATAAGCACTGCAGTGCTGCGCTAAAAAAAACATCTTATAAACGAATACATTTGCAACTTGCAAGTTATCTTTTTTTGTCATCCATTTTCTTTCATGCCAAAAAAATTACCTTATATTTGCACAAATGGAATAGGGGATAAGGATAGAATTTCTACATTTTAAGATAGGAATTTTACATTGACTATTGGTGTAGCATATACTATAATAGCACTAGAATATACATTTTTCGCATGAATGAAAAATGGAATAGGATGTGTGTATGATGAATAAACTCAAATGGTGGTTTGACAGCAAGCTGGGCATGTTTGTGCATTTCGGTCTGTATTCTCTATTGGCAGGAGAATATAAGGGACGCAAGGCCCCCGGCATATCCGAGTGGATTATGAAGCGGCTTGAAATACCAAAGGATGAATATTTGCTTCTTGCCTCGCAGTTTAATCCGGTGAATTTTAGCGCCAAAACATGGGTTGATACTGCAAAAAAAATGGGTGCAAAATACATCACATTCACTGCAAAGCATCATGAAGGTTTTGCGCTTTACCATTCAAAGGTAAGTCCTTATAATGTAGTGGATATGACGCCTTATGGCAAAGATATTGTAAAAGAATTGGCAGACGAGTGCGCGATGCAGGGCATTGTGCTCTGTTTATATTATTCCCATGTGCAAGACTGGATTGAGGAAGGCGCCGTAGGAAATACATGGGATTTTTCGGGCGGCAGCTTTCGGGAATATCTTGATCGAAAGGTAAAACCACAGCTGAGCGAGCTACTCACACAATATGGGAAAATTGGAATGATATGGTTTGACACGCCTTATGATATTACGCCCGAGGAAAGTAGTGAGCTTGCAGAGTATGTGCGCTCCTTGCAAGAGGACTGTTTGGTCAGCACTCGTGTGGGCAATGGATTTGGAGACTTTGAGGGATATGGAGATAATCAAGTGCCCTCTGGCACGATGGATGGATTTTGGGAGAGTATTGGTACACTCAATAATTCATGGGGCTTTAAGACGGTAGATGATAACTGGAAATCTCCGGAAATCATTATTCGTCTGTTTAGTGATATTATCAGTAAGGGTGGTGTATATACCCTCAATATCGGCCCCAAGGGAGATGGAAGTATTCCCACGCAAACGACAGATATTTTGTCCCAATTTGGAGACTTTGTCGCCAAAAATGGAGAAGCGTTTTATGGCTGTGAAAGAAATCCATACCCCTTTGAATTTCCATGGGGCGGTATTACCACCAAAGCAGATACCATCTACCTGCATGTGTTTGAAAAGGACGGTAGCATTTCCTTGTCCGGCCTTTTGTGTGATGTAAAAAAAGTGTATGCACTTCAAGACCAAAAGCCTCTTCCCTTTGTGATGAGTGAAGGGCCTTTTGGTACCAAAACACTTACCGTCGATTTTAAAAGAGATCAAAAAGAGCCTATGTATATCATCGCCGTAGAGACGGATGGAATGAAAGTCAACAAGCAAATCATGCCACAGGACGGCGCTATTACGCTGGATGCCCAAAGCGGCACGATTTTAGGAAGTGCAGATGCAAAGCTATCTGAAGTCAAAATTATTGAGAACTGGAAGACTACGGAGAATCGTGTGAGCTGGCAGTTTTATGCGCCAAAAGGAGAGGTGGACCTTACACTTGTCACCATCGTTGAAAGACCGCACGACTGGGCAGATGAACTGACGGGCAAGTGGGAGGGCGGCCACAGAGTAGAGGTGGTATGCGAAAATCAGTCTGCCGAGTTCGACGTTGTGGAAGGGCACATTCAAAGCAATGCTCGCTCATTATATTTTAAGGATATGTATTCACCCGGCTGCACAATCACGCTTGCGGAGGATGGCATACATACCATCGAACTTCGTGCAAAGAAAATTGTAACGGAACTGGGCTATGGTCTTAGACTGAAAAACTTGACGCTGAAAGCAAAATAGGCGATTGGCTTTTTGAAATCGTACAAATAGATGAAGGGTTTCATTGTTTTTTGATTTACTAAAACAAGCTTACCGCGGCATGCTATTTATCAACCTCTCTCTGATCTTCAGAGGGAGGTTTTTTGGCACAGGTTTTGCAGCAGCCACTACAGGAGCCGCAGCCTTCTCTTTTTGCGCTTTTTACAATATAGGTGATAATGGTAAATACGGAGAATATAACCAGCAAAATAAGCAAAATAATATAAATCATAAAAACAACCTTCCGATTTGAAATACAAGCAAAGAGGCTAGGTATGCAACAAAAGTCTGATAAAGGGCAGTGCCAATGGCAAAGCGATAGCTACCCAGCTCTCTTTTAATGGTAGCAAAGGCGGCAATGCAAGGCATATATAGCAAAGAAAAGAGCATAAATGAAAATGCGGACAGGGGCGAAAAATTTGCAGCCAACGCAATTTCAAAATCCACGCCTCCATAGAGCACCGCCATGGAGGAAACCACAACCTCTTTGGCTACAATGCCGGCAATCAGTGCAACGGCGCTCTCCCACTGCCCAAAACCGAGTGGGGATAGAAGCGGAGCAACCAGCCTGCCAAGGTCTGCAATGATACTTTCTGCACTATTTTTCACGGGCACACCATGGATAGTAAAGTTTTGCAAAAGCCACAGCACAACGCTCATGGATAAAATAATCGTACCCGCCTTGATTAAAAAGCCATAGACCTTTTCCCATGCCTGCCTTGCGACACTTTGCAGGTGAGGCACACGATAAGGAGGAAGCTCTACCACAAAGGGAGAAAATACACCCTTAAACAAGGTGTTTTTTAGTAACAACCCACTGAGCACCGCTACCAAAAGACCAACGAAATATAGCGTAAAGATAATTATTCCCCGATGATTCTTGAAAAAGATACCTGTAAAGAGTACATAAATCGGCATTCTGGCACTGCAGGACATAAAGGGAGACAACATAATGGCCATTTGCCTGTCCTTTTCATTATCCAGTGTTCTTGCGGCCATCACCGCCGGAGTGGTACACCCAAACCCCATCAGCAAGGGGACAAATGCCTTGCCGGACAAGCCAATTTTCTGAAGCAGCTTATCCAAAATAAAGGCCACGCGCGACATATATCCGCTGTCTTCAATCAGGCTCAGGAGCAGAAATAAAATGGCGATTTGAGGTAAAAAAGCAATAATTCCACCCACACCGCCAATCATCCCTTCCACCACAAGCCGAATAATCCAAGAAGGCGCCCCGGAGGATACCATAGCCCCAGCGATGCTATCTGAAAAAAAGCCCGACAAAAATCCATCAATACCATCTTGAAAAAAGCGCCCAAAAGGCCCGAAAGTTATCTGAAAAACCAGTAGCATAATCCCTAAGAAGATGGGGATCGCCAAAAAGCGATTGGTCACAATCTTGTCAATTTTATCGGAGGTTTTGTGCATATTATGGTGTCTTTCCTGCAATAGGGTGGTCGCGAGCATATCCTCAATTAAAGTATACCGAGCATCCGCAATGTACGTATCCTCATCTTTGCTTGCGTGCGATTGAAGATAGATACTAATGAGCTCATGAATTTTGCGCATGCTTTCCTCTGGAATATGACATCTTTCAATCACATCCTGGTCATTTTCAAGAATTTTCATCAAAACAAAGGGTGAATACTTTTGTTTTAGCTGGGATTGCACCGATTGCTTTAATATCTCCAGCGCTTGTGAATAAATGAGGGGGCGAGGAGGCACGGCAGAATGGACGAATTGGTGTAGCAGCGCAATCACGGCATCAATATTGAGTTTCTTTTTGGCGGAGATGGGGATCACGGGCACACCTATTTTTTCACTCAGCGCAGTAAAATCTATTTTAATGCACAGACGCTCCAATTCATCTACCATATTGATCACAACAACCATAGGAATTTGAAGCTCCAAGAGTTGAAGTGTTAAATACATATTGCGTTCAATGTTGGTGCCATCAATGATATTGATGATGAAATCCGGACGATCCTGCAAAATAAAATCTCGGGATACCTTCTCCTCTTGGGAGTATGGAGAGAGAGAATAAATGCCGGGAAGGTCCACCAGTTCTATATCTGTACCCAAAATCATTCCGCGTTTTTGATCCACCGTAATGCCGGGGAAATTAGCCACCTTTTGGTTGGAACCGGTGAGTATATTAAATAAAAGAGTCTTGCCGCAGTTGGGATTGCCGGCCAGAGCAGCAATATGTGCCATAGATACTATCCCTCCTTCATTTCGATGGTTTGCGCATCACTTTTTCGAAGGGAAAGCTCATACCCTCGCAGTGAGATTTCGATGGGATCGCCCAAGGGTGCAATGCGCCGCACCATAATTTTTGTGTCTGGAGTAATGCCCATATCCGACAGCTTGTGCTTCAGATGATGCTCCCCCACAAGCCGTAGCACAATGCCGCTTTGGCCCGGATGAAACTGATTTAAGGTTTTCGTACCACTTTGCACTTTCCGTATCGGATGAATTTTGAAAAACATGGAACCCTCCTTGAAATGTTAGCTTTAACTAACTATTAATTTGATGATATCACATTTCCATTGATTTGTCAATACAAAATTCAATTAATTCCTTCGAAAACCGCTACAAACTAAAACGCATGATCCACCGGAAATGAGAAAATGCGTAAGCATTGTCACGATATTATCTTTAAAATAATACAATAAAAGAACGCACAAAAAAAACACCATAGCGACCTGTAAAATGGACTGCAATGATAGAGAAAGTGGTCAAATTATATAAAAAAAAGATTTTCAAGGAATGAATTATTGTATGGATAGAAGATAATGATAGATAAAATAACAATATTTCATAGAATGCCTTGACAAATATACGATTGTCGAATTATAATGTATAAGAAAGGTTATACCTTTTTTTCATTAAGTTTTACATAACAATGAAGTTCATGTAAAATTTCATATAGCAAACGCTATTATTAGTCGTCTTTTTAAAAAGAGTTCAAGAGAAGAATAGAAATTTACGAAACAAAGATGTTTTACTGTAAAGTTTCTAAAATAAAAACATGTCACGATGTTTTTAGAAAGGTTGTAGTAAAATGAATTTAAATTGCTTTCCACATAAACAGGGGCTTTATGACCCTACATACGAGCATGATGCTTGTGGTATAGGTGTTGTTGCCAATATCAAAGGAATACAATCACACAAGATTATAGATGAGGCACTCAATATATTGGTTAAGCTCAATCATAGAGGTGGCAGTGGGGCTGAAGAAAATACGGGGGACGGTGCCGGTATTTTAATTCAAATTCCTCATGCGTTCTTTTCCAAAGCTTGTTCTATGGAGGGATTTTCTCTTCCGCAGGCAGGGTGTTACGGAGTTGGAATGCTCTTTCTTCCGCAGGAACTTCATATTCGGCAATTATGCGAGGAGATATTATGCAAAATCATCGCCGAAGAGGGGCAAATGCTTTTGGGTTTTCGAGATGTGCCTTTTCATGAAGATGGCCTAGGGCACTCAGCGAAAGGGTGCATGCCGTATATTCGTCAGGTCTTTATCGGACGAAGTAAAGATATTACAGACGATGTGGCATTTGAGAGAAAGCTGTATGTCATTCGTAAACGCATGGAAAAAGAAAGTGAAAATTATTCATTTTATGCGGCGAGCTTTTCTTCAAAGACCATTGTATATAAGGGAATGCTTACAGCAGAACAGGTGCGCACTTTTTATAAAGACCTGAGCGATCCTCATGTTGTGAGCGCTCTGGCTTTGGTGCACTCCAGGTATAGCACGAACACCTTCCCAAGCTGGGAGAGGGCACATCCAAACAGGTATATTATTCATAACGGCGAGATCAATACGCTGCGGGGCAATGTAAACTGGATGCATGCACGTCAATCGCTACTTGAGAGTGAAATATTTGGAGATGATATGGAGAAAATTCTTCCCGTTATTCAAAAAGAGGGAAGCGATTCTGCCATTTTTGATAACTGTTTTGAATTTTTAACACTTTCCGGGCGCTCACTTGCACATAGCGCAATGATGATGATACCGGAACCATGGTCCAAGGACAAGAGCATGAGTGATGAAAAAAGGGCATTCTATGAATATCATGCCATGCTGATGGAGCCATGGGACGGACCGGCAGCCATTGCCTTTACTGACGGCACGCGCATAGGCGCGGTGCTCGACAGAAATGGCCTTCGTCCCGCACGATACTATGTAACGAAGGATGACCTTGTGGTCTTATCTTCCGAGGTTGGGGTTCTTCCACTTGACCCTGAAAATGTGGTATGCAAAGAAAGACTACATCCGGGTAAGATGCTGCTCATTGATATGGAAAAAGGACAGATGCTGACGGATCAGGAGCTGAAAGATGAAGCGGCCAGCGCACATCCATACCGCAAATGGCTTGCAAGCAATCTTGTAAAACTGAAGGATCTGCCGGAGGCAAAGAAAAGAGAACTTATCATAGATCAGCCGCTGATAAAGCGACAAAAGTTGTTTGGATATAGCTTTGAAGATATAAAGTCAGTGCTTTTACCGATGGCTAAGGAAGGCGTAGATCCCATTGGTGCCATGGGAAATGATACCCCGTTGGCGGTATTGTCGGAGAAACCCCAATTGCTATATAATTATTTCAAGCAGCTATTTGCACAGGTCACAAATCCACCCATCGATGCGCTCCGAGAGGAAATTGTAACTGCAACGGAGGTATACTTGGGTACCAAGGGGAAGCTACTTTGCCCTACCCCTGAATGCTGCAAACAAATCAAATGCGATACTCCTATTTTAAGCAATGTGGAGTTAGCTAAAATATTGGAACTCCAAAGTGACGGCTTTCGCTCCGCTACCCTGCCCATCCTTTTTTCCGTAAAAGAAGGCGGTCCGGGGCTGGAAAAAGCAATGCAAGCACTGTTTGAACGGGCAGACAAAGAAATTGAAAACGGCAGCAATATATTGGTGCTGAGCGATAGGGGAGCAAATGAAAAGTTGGCGCCAATCCCTGCACTGCTTGCTGTTTCCGGTCTGCATCACCATCTTATCCGCCGTCGCACAAGAACAAGGATGAGCATTATATTAGAATCCGGTGAACCTCGCGAAGTGCATCATTTTGCTTTGCTCATTGGCTATGGTGCTTCCTGCATCAATCCATATCTTGCATTTGAGAGCATTGAAGGGCTCATTGATAGCGAAATGATAACGGGGGTTAAGCTCGATTATGCCATCAAAAAATATACAAAAGCGGCCGCAAAGGGAATTGTGAAGGTGTTGTCTAAAATGGGCATATCGACCATGCAAAGCTACCATGGTGCGCAGATATTTGAGGCAGTGGGCATTGGTAGCGATGTGATCGAAAAATACTTTTCGCGTACACCCTCTCGTATTGAAGGAATTGGTATGGAGGAAATTGCAAAGGAAGCTGGTATGCGTCACAATCAAGCATTCTTTGATCGGTTTGGCGATGAGGATACTTTGGATACAGGCGGCGACTATCAGTGGAGAGCAGACGGTGAGTATCACATGTTCAACCCCGAAACAATCCACAAGCTACAAATTGCGTGTAGAAATAATGACTATTCGTTATTTAAAGAATATTCTGCAAGCATCGGGCAGCAAAGTCAAAAGCTTTGTACCCTACGTGGGCTGATGGATTTTGATCATGCGCAGCCGATTGCAATTGAGGAAGTGGAATCCGTCCAATCCATTTGCAAGCGATTTAAAACCGGTGCCATGTCTTATGGCTCCATTAGTCGTGAGGCTCATGAGAGTCTTGCCATTGCCATGAATCGTATTGGCGGCAAGAGCAATACGGGCGAGGGCGGCGAGGATCCCTTACGCTTTTTGCCAATGGAAAATGGGGATTCAAAATGCAGTGCAATCAAGCAGGTTGCCTCAGGTAGGTTTGGGGTAACCAGCCATTATCTTGTAAATGCAAAGGAAATTCAAATAAAGATGGCACAGGGTGCAAAGCCTGGTGAGGGCGGCCAGTTGCCCGGGCGAAAGGTGTATCCGTGGATTGCCCATACCAGGCATTCCACACCGGGTGTTGGGCTCATTTCTCCCCCGCCTCACCATGATATTTATTCCATCGAGGATTTGGCAGAGCTGATACACGATTTAAAAAATGCCAATCGTCATGCAAGTATCAGTGTCAAGCTGGTGTCGGAGGTAGGAGTGGGAACCATTGCTGCCGGCGTTGCCAAAGGCCGTGCAGACGGGATTGTGATTAGCGGATATGACGGAGGCACCGGTGCTTCTCCACGCACAAGTATTCGTCATGCAGGATTGCCTTGGGAGCTTGGCTTATCCGAAGCACATCAAACCTTGGTCATGAACCACTTAAGGTCCAGAGTAAAGCTTGAAACGGACGGAAAACTGCTTACCGGTCGAGATATTGCCATTGCCGCGCTTTTGGGTGCGGAGGAATTTGCTTTTGCAACCACTCCTCTTATTGTTTTAGGCTGCGTGATGATGCGCGTATGTAATTTAGATACTTGTCCGGTTGGGGTTGCAACTCAAAATCCCGAGCTGAGAAAGAAATTTTCAGGTGATCCTTCGCACGTTGTGAATTTCATGCACTTTTTGGCGCAGGAGCTGCGAGAATATATGGCGCAAATAGGATTTAGAACTGTAGACGAAATGGTAGGCAGAAGCGATAAGCTAAAAATGAATGCTGACATTTCCCATTGGAAAGCAAAGGGCCTTGATTATTCAACCATATTCTTTCAGCCGGAAGAAGCCAAAAACAGTCCGCTTTATTGCCAAACCAGTCAGGACCATGGTCTTGATGAATCATTGGATATGAAGGTGCTGTTACAGGCATGTGCTCCTGCGATTGAAAATGGACAATCCGTATCCGTTACGCTTCCCATTTATAATACAAATCGTGTGGTTGGCACCATTTTGGGTAGCGAAGTAACCAGGAAACATGGTCCGGAAGGTCTACCGGAGGACACCATTCGGCTTTTCTTTCACGGTTCTGCCGGCCAAAGTCTTGGCGCATTTGTGCCAAAGGGGATGACCATTTCCTTGGAGGGAGATGCGAATGATTATATTGGCAAGGGATTGTCCGGTGGTAAGATGATGGTATTCCCCCCAAAAAATGCGACCTACGCTGCGGAGGATAATATTATTGTAGGAAATGTGGCGTTTTATGGCGCAACGGGTGGGCAGGCCTATATCTGCGGTGCGGCTGGAGAGCGTTTTTGTGTACGAAACAGCGGGCTTCATGCCGTTGTTGAAGCGGTGGGGGACCATGGCTGCGAATATATGACAGGCGGCAAGGTTGTTGTCTTAGGGAAAACCGGGCGTAATTTTGCGGCGGGTATGTCGGGAGGCGTTGCATATGTACTGGACACCGCGGGTGACTTTGAACAAAAATGCAACCAAGAAATGGTAGACATAGGCCCCGTAGAGAGCCCGCAGGAAATACAAGAGTTGCGTAGCCTCATTGAGAAGCATGTGGAATATACCGGAAGCAGCAATGGGAAGCGAGTGCTGAAAGATTTTGAAAAACTGATTACGAAATTCATTCAGGTTATGCCAAGGGATTATAAACGAATGATGGATGCCATTGAAAATGCTAAGAGCATGGGTTTATCGGGCGATGATGCGCTGATGGATGCCTTTGATAGAAACTTTAATGATGGCGCTCGAAAGAGCGGAAATTAGGGAAGGAGGTAGATGGATAATGGGTAAAGCAACAGGATTTATGGAATTTCAAAGACAATTGCCAGCAGATCGTTTACCTCTTGACAGAATAAAGGACTGGGGAGAATTTCATCTGCATTTATCGGAAGAGGAACAAAAGCGGCAAGGGGCTCGTTGTATGGACTGCGGAATACCCTTTTGCCACAGTGGTATTCTCATAGCAGGAGCCGCCTCGGGTTGTCCGATTAACAATCTTATTCCCGAATGGAATCATCTCATTTATAAAGGGCTTTGGAAACAGGCATTAGCAAGACTTTTAAAAACCAACAATTTTCCGGAGTTTACTGGCAGAGTATGCCCGGCACCCTGTGAGGGTTCCTGCACAATAGGCATCAATGCTCCTCAGGTTACCATCAAAACAAATGAATGCGCCATTATTGACAGAGCCTTTTCAGAAGGGATGATTAAGCCCTGCCCGCCAAAGACAAGAACAGGCAAAAAGGTGGCCGTGGTGGGTTCCGGCCCTTCAGGACTTGCCTGTGCATCACAGCTGAACAAAGCAGGGCATTCGGTTACGGTGTATGAGCGTGCGGATCGCATTGGCGGCCTTTTGATGTATGGTATTCCCAATATGAAACTGGATAAAAAAGAAATTGTTGAGCGTAGAGTGAACTTGATGACCCAGGAAGGCATTACATTTATAACAAATACAGAGGTGGGTAAAGACTACAGCTGCGAAGAGCTTATGGCACAGTATGACGCGGTGGTTCTTTGTGTGGGCGCTACAAAACCGCGAGACCTACCGGCCACGGGCAGGGAGCTTTCCGGTATTCATTTTGCCATGGATTTTTTAAGTGCCAATACAAAAAGCCTCTTAGACTCTAATCTGGAAGATGGTGCGTATCTATCTGCTAAAGGGAAGGATGTTGTGGTTATCGGTGGAGGAGATACCGGCACGGACTGCGTGGGCACCTCTATTCGGCATGGTTGTAAAAGCATTCTGCAGCTTGAAATCATGCCAAACGCTCCCATGGAAAGAGGGGCGGATAATCCATGGCCGCAGTGGCCTCGCATCTATAAAATGGATTATGGCCAGGAGGAGGCCGAAGCGGTCTTTGGCAGTGACCCCAGAGAATACTGCATTACCACAAAGGAATTTATTGGGGATGAAAATGGTCATGTGAAAGCACTGCGCACCGTGAAGATAGAATGGGTAAAAGATGAGATGGGTCGCATGAATATGCAAGAAATTCCCGATAGTGAAAAAATTATTCCAACGCAGATGGTGCTACTGGCGATGGGCTTTTTAGGGCCGGAGGATCAGCTACTTTCACAGCTTGGCATCGAGAGGGATGCGCGCTCTTGCGCAAAGGCCGAGTACGGCCGTTTTACTACCTCAGTGCCAAAGGTGTTTGCCGCCGGAGACATGCGAAGAGGCCAGAGCTTGGTGGTTTGGGCCATTAGCGAAGGCAGAGCCGCAGCAAAAGCTTGTGATGCTTTTTTAATGGAATAAGAATGTGTGAACAAATTGTAAAAAATACAAAAAATAGATTGACAAAAAGACATGGTGAGTTATAATAAAATTAGCGCCAAGGGAGCGGGAGTATCAATATATAAAACTGAATAAAGGAGTTGTTCATCATGGCCGGACTCATTCCCTTCAATGGAAACAAGCCTCGCAAAAGAGAAACCGGATTCGATGTTTTGTGCAACATACTTGACAGTTTTGCAAATGATGCATTTCTCCCTGTAGGTACTATTTTTGGAGACTCCTTTAAAGTTGATATTCGAGAGGGCAAAAAGGAGTACACCATTGAAGCAGAGCTGCCCGGTTTCCAAAAGGATGAAATCAGGGTGAATTTAAAGGATGGCATACTCACCATTGTTGCGTTTCACGAAGATACCGTTGAGGAGCGGGGGGATGAATATGTGCATCGTGAGCGGCGCTTGGGATCTTTGCAACGTTCATTGTATCTGGCAGATGCACTGCAGGAGGGTGTCAGTGCTAAATTAGAGGATGGATTGCTTAAAATCACTGTTCCAAGAGAAGAAAAGCAGGATGATAACGATCAAATTGATATTCAATAAAGTAACATAAACAGTAGTAGCAAAGCACATTGGTTCGCTCCCCCAATGTGCTTTTTATATTTATTTGCAATAGAGAAAGCAGTGTTAAGCAGGGGCACAAGGTATCGCAAAATCGAAAGATAAAAAATGAGAATTCATGGGGGAAAATCATGGAATATATCATGGATAAGCAAAGAGCAATAAGGCTGCAAAAAGCGCTACTTGGCTGGTATGATGAGAATAAGCGTGACCTGCCTTGGCGGCATACGACAGAGCCATATCAAATATGGGTTTGCGAAGTAATGGCACAGCAGACGAAAATAAATGCGCTTCTGCCTTACTTCAGGCGTTTCATGCTACGTTTTCCTACCGTGGAGCTGCTGGCAAATGCAAAGGAAGAGGAAGTGCTAAAGGTATGGGAAGGCCTCGGGTATTATGCAAGAGCGAAAAATCTTCATAAGGCATCGATGCGAGTGATGAAGGATTTTGGTGGGCGCATTCCAAGCACAAAGCAGGAGCTACTTAGCATAGAAGGGATTGGCGAATATACTGCAGGCGCAATTTTAAGCATTGCCTTTGGGCAAAGAGCTCCGGCAGTAGACGGAAATGTACTGAGAATATTTGCAAGAATTGAAAGTAGCGCACTTGACATTGCCCTTGCACATGCAAAGGATATTGCCGGCGGGTTTGTTTTATCCATGATGCCGTCGGTGCGTACCGGCTGTTTTACGCAGGCCCTTATGGAGATTGGCGCACTGGTGTGCACCCCCAAAAACCCAAACTGCACTGCTTGTCCGGCGCAGAGGTTATGCAGAGCATATGCAAAAGGTATGCAACACAAGCTGCCGATTAAATCCAAAAAAGCGCCACCCCGACACCTGGAAAAAACAGTCCTGATTATCCGTAATGAGGCGGGGCAAGTATTGCTTAAGAAGCGTACCGAAAAGTTACTTGGCGGTCTATGGGAATATTATATTGTTGAAAGAAAAATGGATAGTAAAAAGGCAAAGCAGTTTGTTAAAGCACTGGGGTATATTGTGGAAAGTGTCGTCCCAATCGGGCCGGCACAGCACGTATTTACCCATTTGGTCTGGCACATGGAGGGGTATTATTGCAAGGTCAAGGGAAATGACCTGCCGCCCGATTATGTGTTTTTAGATTTAGAAGTGCTTGATGAAATTCCCATGCCAACGGCACTTTCCGTGTATACCAATTATCTCAGCCGGAATTTAGAATAGCGGAGATTAGTATAAAACAAAAGGCGGACGATAAACATCGTCCGCCTCATCATAACCACATATCCCATCATGGGGTTTTGAATGCGAAACATGAAAATTTCGCATTCTTTTTACTATTCATAACAGAGTATAAAATGCCAAAGGCTTTTTTGCGAAAATATTTTACTGATCATATACCTTTACATTATCAATATACAAATCCGTATTAGAGCCTAAGGTAAATGTGCCGAATGCAATCTGACTTAGTGATTTCGTAGGATTTCTAAATGATTTATCGGAAACCTTCAGCACACCATCCACATACCAATCCGTAGTATTGTCTACAATATTGGCAACAACCTTTATTTTATACCATCGATTTTTTGATGTTGAAGACATGATGGTATAATACGTTGAATCCATCTGAATAGACGTAATAGAGTTTGAAATGAAGGAAGATACATTATAGCCTTCCCCGTTTAGATACACCAGCTTACCGCCAGCTCTATCATACATAAAGTCAAATTCCACCACTGCAGTATCTGTTAGCCGCTGGAAGTTTGCGGTGATATCCACACTGCCCGGGTCATTGTCTACCTTGATGTGTACGCACTGTCCCGATTCCGTATTCGCAGGAGCACCGGTGGGTCTTGGAATAATCTTCACAAAGCCGCCGGCAGGGGCAGTTCCAACAGTCCACTTGGTGGAGTTGAAAGCTTCGTTTGCAGTATAGCTTTCAAAGGTCTCATCAAATACACTTATCTTATCAAGAACGGAAATATTCGCCGTGAGAACCTTGTTGCCACCGGTGGCCGGTATTGTAACGGTAAGGGTTGTGTCACCCTGTGCAATTCCTTTGATGCTAGAAGCACTTGGTAGCTGCATCACCGCGGTGTTTCCTGAGCTGAGGGTATACATATCCGGAGTGATAACCGTATTTTTGCCGTCAATCACCGCCATGACAGTCATAGACATGACTTGATTGATTTTTAAGGTAAGAGGAGTGGACGGATTAAAGGACACGGTTCCGATGCGATCAAGGCTCAGCTGCTTCGCCTGCTGCGTTACCGTAAGTCCAAGGATCACAGCAGTAGCCGCATTTGCGCTATCCCCTGAGAACACAAAGCTGCCGACAGTGGCTTGCCCAAAAACGATACTTACACTTTGTCCCACACTCGTCCATGTGATGCCGTTCGCAGAAGTATAGGCATATATGGCACTGCCGACTTTGGCAATTTTTAAGTAGGGATTGGTGGTATAGCCTAAATCAACACTCGTCGTGCTCACATTGGTTGTTGCGCGGTATTCTAGGAAGAGTTTTCCATCTGTTCTTTTGCGAAGTGCGGCAAAGATTGCATTGGTTGCCGGACCCTCTCTTACCATCACGCCGCCACCGGTGCCCAATGGGCCTTCCAGCCGCTCTACAGCAGCAGATACGCTGTAATCTCGAAGCATTGGCGAGTCAATGTACTTATACGCATAGGTGAGGCTATCCTGCTTGCCTGAGTCGTTTTGCGTATAGGTATTCATGCCTTTTCCGGTAGACTTCATCAAAATTCTGCCGCCTTCCATCATGGCACTGCCGGTGGGAGCGGGGTTACCTACATTGAATGCCGAATATTCCTTTGGAAGAATAAAGCTTCCACGCTCGTTTTGGGCACGCTTTGTAAAGGAAATGATAGCCCATTCTGCCATGCTGTCAATCGACGCGCTATACTTACCCGAGGCAAAGCCAAGCGTAAGCTTTTGAGGTGTTTTGCCGGGACGATACAGCCATGCTTCGGGGTTTTCCGGAACAAATGCTGAAGATATGGAAACGGATAAATTTTCAGGCTTGCTATATCCGTCGTTACTGATGATATGCAGTGAGGTATCCCCGTTTTGCGCTCTGCGAACCACGCTATACACATCCGAAGCACCCAGTACCGTGGCAGCATCTCGTGCACTAATAAAGGTACTGTTCACGCTACCTTTGTCTACAAGCGTAGCACCGCAGCCTTGCACCGCAGCCTTATCCTCTGCAGAGAAGGAATTGATATCGGAATAGGTGAGCACATAGTCAAGTCCCCCAAGCTGTTCTTTTTGAATAGTATAAAGCGGATAATCCGAATTATAGTTGGCCATGAGCAGTTTAAAGGGAACACCGGCATTAAACAAATTCATCACAAAATCCTTGATGGCACCTGTATTGGTAACGGTAATATCTGCCCAGTTAACCAAAACGCCTACCTTTGCGGGAATTTCTCTACCGTCGAACAAAGTAGCATTTTCGCGAATAAACTGATATATATCGCCGTACTCTTCTATTGTGCCAAAATATCGTGGCACATCGGTTCCCGGAAGCCATATATCCCAAGGAACCAACATATATTGCCCCATAGCATACGCCTGCGCAATCGCTGGGCGCACCAGTTCTTTGGTTCTTTGCGTAACAACCGGAGAGATGATAATCGGCGTTCCGATACTTGTTCGAATGCTGCCGCCTGTTACAATATTGGTCAGGCTGTGTGCGCCTTCGTTGTGCTCGGTAATGCCGTAATCAAAGGATTGCCCCATATACTGATCCGTAAGAATAATGTCATTGACAGACATGGCATTCATATTGACAGACAAAGTAATATTTCTACCGGCATAGGCATTCATGGCACTGCGCAAATTTGCGTAGTACTGCTCGGAGGTATACATTTGAAACTTCTTAAACCACGTGTTGGTAGCCCCAAGCGTAGTGGTGCGCTGAGATGTATAATCGTTATTGGTGGTAATTCCTTTTACAAGGATAAACTGCTTATAATCAAATGTATCAATATCTGTAATGCCAAGTTCGGTAATTTGTGCGGAAGTTAAATTGCTTTTTAAATAATTTCGAAATCCAGTGATGCAATCAGGGCAGAAGCATCCCGGCGCCCAACCTATCATCCCATAGTTGCCTGCCGCATCGTCATGCTGGAATTCTGTGGCACCTGCATCAATGGTCGTTTTGGCGATAGCTAAAGCAGCATTGTAATAAGCAGGTCTGCTCAGGCAGCCCCAGTAAGAAGGGGGTGTCCACGTCATCCACGGAGCGACAATCTTCGTGCCTTCCAAGCTAAGAGCCCAACCATCTGTTACTTGATTGATGGTGTTGAGTGAGCCTTGAAAACTCACGCCCAGTGCAGTGATGTTTTGGATTTGCGTATTATTTGTAATATAGGACCATTTATCTCCTGTTGCCATAAAGCGCTTGATGGCATCGAGTGAATTGATGTCTCCACCGTAGTCACCTGGATTTGTTCTGTACCATCTATTGGACAAAAATACAGCGGAGTAAGGGTTCGCCGCTACTTTGGTTTGTGCAAGTGGGATTGGAGAGGAAAAAGAATTATCCCAAAGCATCACGGAGATGCTGTATCTCCCTTTGTGGGTTGGCATATTAAGGGATATTGAGCTCAAATTCGAGATGCCAGAAACGACATTTACACTTCGCATAATTTTAATATCTTCCACCTTTGTGCCGTTACGCACAATGGCAATGAGTGCTGCGGTAAGCGCTTTGCCGGTGGTGTTGGCAGCGGTGGTGGTCAGCGTGACGGACGAGGAGCTTGCCAAAAGTCCGGAAGCCACCGAGGAGAGCGTTACACCCTTTTTTGCAACATCCAAAGGCTCACCGGCATAGACCATGAAGTTATCAAAACTGCCTCTGAAGGCACCAGATCCGGCGGGAGTGGATACAACAATGCCTTTGAGCGTAGCGGCTGCTGCCGCATTGGTATAAGGCAGAGGAGAAGCATTACACTTCACGCCGCCAATATACATATCATAAACGGACAAGCTTTTGCTAATTCTGATTTGAACGGTATTAAAATCCGTAATGCTACCTAAGGAATATCCCTTGATTGTTGTAGCCTCTAATGGCAGCGATATGATATTTACTTCAGGGCCTGTGCCACCTGCACTTCCCTTGACGTTAAAGTAAAAGGGGCTGGTGGTAGAGGCCGGCTTATAATCAAAGGAAACGGTTGTAATATCATTGCTCGAAGAAAACGGAATGGTAAGCAGATTTTTGGAAGTAGCATTTGTATTTACTTCAATATATGTATTAAATGCATCCTGCTTTCGTACAAACATACCGGTATCACTGCCTAGGCTACCGCTATATACGGTATCGGCAAGCTGCAACGGCAGGTTAAGCGGCTCGTACACGGTATATCCGGCCGGAGGCGCAGGGGTTGGCACAAGCACCGGTGCCTGTGTTGAAAAAGGGGTGGGCGAGGGTGAAGGAGTGGGAGTAACATAAAGGGCAGGGTTATACATGATCAGATTATCAATATAAAAAACACCAGCGCCTGCAGCATTGCCACTGCCAATAGAGGTTTTATAAATTTTGGCATGAAGAACAGGTGGAACAGGTGGAACAGCTGTGCTTGGTCTGAACAGTATCCAATCGGAATTAGATGAGCCGTCCACAGAAAAGCGGTATTTTTGATTTGGTACATCCGTCTCAATTTTTGCTCGATGCCATTGGCCGATGACTGCGGCGCGATTAATATCCGTGCCGCTACCGGTGGGAGCGACAACAGGCGCCACATTGCCGCCATTTGTAGCGCTAACACCTACCGGATACGGCCAGCTCACTTCTCTGCTGTACATCATCACATTTCCGGTCGTCTGGGATGCAGTATCCATATAAAAATCATATTCGGTGATAAAAATGCCGCTTTGGTCGGCATAGCTACTGGTAGCAAGATTAGCCATGGCTTGAATAAGAGGCGCGGTACCCGTTGGAGGCGGCGTTGTGCCCAAATGCTCAATTCGCAACACCTTTCCGCGGGAGGAGTCGCCTGGGTCATTGGCGATGGTTACCTTTGAAAGCGCGGAAACGGTAGAACCATTTGACCATGGTGCCTGCACGTTACCGACCGTGTAGGTTTCAAACTTTTCTTCATAAATCACGCCGGGAGCTGCGGCAAAGCTTTCCTCGCTACCAAAAAGGCCGGGGAACGCTGCCAATTGCACCGCAAAAACAAACAATAAAACCAAAAAGATTTTTCTAAGCATAACTCACACTTCTTTCTTGAATACAGCATTTACTTAGAGAAGAGAAAAAGAAATTGGTAAACGCTTGCATACTTTTTATGACTTATATAATAATTCCATTATTTTTAATGACATCACGATACCAGTGTGCACTGCGCTTTAAGGTGCGCTTTTGGGTTTCGTAATCCACATGCACAATGCCAAAGCGTTTTGTATACCCAAAGCCCCATTCAAAATTGTCCATCAGAGACCACAAATAGTATGAATCCACATTGGCGCCATCTTCAATGGCTTGATGCATGGCCAAAATATGCTTATGAATATAATCAATGCGTCCGTCATCCTCAATATTTCCGTTGCGATTGATAATATCACGTACACACGCGCCGTTTTCCATAATGCGCACAGGAATATTATTATAATTATTTTTGAGGCTAATTAGTAAATCATACAAAGCCTCAGGCCATATTTCTCCTCCGGTTTCTATTCTGTCTCTTCCCTGAGACACATTGGCACCTTCTAAGGGCCATGCCGAGGGTTCATGACGAATGTAAGCACAGGTATAATAGTTTATGCCCAAAAAGTCTGTGGGAGTGGATATGATTTTCATATCCTCCGCCTTCACTTCTGGCAATATAATCCCCTTTTTCTCATACCACTGCCATGTATCTTGAGGATAAGCTCCTTTTAAAACCGGATCGCAGAACCATCTATTAGCAAAGCCGTCTTCTCTTTTGGCGGCGGCAATATCCTCCGGCGCATCGGAGGCCGCATAGCGTGGCAACATGGCATTGCATATGCCGATTTCAGCCTTTTTCCCGCTTTGTCTTAAGGCTTGCACCGCTTTACCATGAGACAAAAGCAAATGATGGGCAACCTGTAGGGCTTCGGAAAAATCCTTGTGGGCAGGTGCAATATATCCGTACCAATGCCCCGTAAAGGTGGTTACCCTCGGTTCATTGTGGGTGAGCCACAAAGGAACCATATCCCCAAGCTCTTTGTACATCAAAGCGGCATATTCCTGAAAATAATCACAAATATCTCTGTTTGCCCATCCGCCCTTATCCTGCAAAGCTTGCGGAAGATCCCAATGGTACAAGGTCACCGCCGGCTTGATGCCGTTTTTAAGTAGTGTTTCGGTCAGTTTTTTATAAAAGTCAATGCCCTTTTGATTGACCTGTCCAAAGCCGGAGGGCATGACTCTTGGCCAAGATATGGAATAACGGTAGGCTTGAAGGCCAATCTGCTTCATGATGGCCACATCTTCTTCATAAAGGTGATAGTGATCACAAGCGACATCGCCGGTTTTTCCGTCCTCTATTTTGCCGGGCATATGGGTAAATCTGTCCCAAATAGATTCGCCTTTTCCATCTTCATTCCATCCGCCTTCTATTTGGTAGGAGGCAGTGGCACTTCCCCAAGTAAATCCTTTCGGAAAGTTCTTTTGCATACTCAAAAATCATCACTCTTCCTTATATTGTTATTTTTGTATTTATATAATTTCTTCTTCATTCTGCCTTTGCATGGCGGGGCGAAACTGCGAAAAAGCAAGGTGCAAGAGTTTTCTTACGGCAAGCAGTCCAAGATCCAGCATTAGGATAAGGATAAGACAGCCATTCATCATAAATGGAGCGAGTTTGCCGTGATTGGCTTTTGCAAATATTTGAGGCACATAGCGTGCTACCTCCCAACGATACACATAAAATGAAGGAATGGCAGAGGAGGTGCCCGCTATTTGATCAATTGACCATAATTTACCATATACAATAAACCGACATTTGTTGGTAATGGCATGGTAAAAATGGTCAAAAGGGTTGTTGCCTACAAGAGACAGTCTCTCTGGGTCTATTTGCAGTTTGGCCGGGAATAACCCTGTTAAAGCTTCCATGCCGCCAATCACCTTTGCATTGGAATATTTCGGAGCGTATTCGATAAGAAGCTTGCGCTCATTAAATTCCCCTGAGGATTCAGAAGACCATTGCACAGGCAAAAGACCCCATGCCAAAAAGGTTAAAGACAGCGCCCAGAGTAGTAGCCGTGCCGCCACGACCTTTCTTTGCAGTACAAACACAAGCATGCACTTTAGGCAAGGCACTATCTTTTTGAAAAATGACACTGCCGTTTTGATTTTTATGTACAAAGAATTCTTCTGCATAGTCAATTGGAATATCATTCCTTCTGCTTTGGTTTTCTATGGTAAAAAACGCACGCTATATCAGTTACGGAATAATAACACCGAAAACAAAGCCTACGTTTTTAAGATATTCAATGCAATAGTCTAAGGTTTCTACCGTGTACATATGCGCCATGGTATCATGCATCAGTACCACGACATCTTCTTTCGCACTACAAGTGGAAACCAAGCTTTCAATAACCCGATCTTGGGAGGCGGGTTTGCCGTCCGAATCGCTGTTGACAGCGTTCCAGTCCAAATACGCATAGTCTGTTGTAGGAAGTAGCTGCCGAAAGTGTGCTTTTTTTTGTTCAAAAGAGCCGCCGGGAAAACGAAAAAGCTTCACAATATTCTCTCGTCCGATTACCTCTGCCAGGGTATCTTCGCAGGCTTGCAATTCATATAAAAAGCTTTTTGTACTTGCGTATACATTGCCATAACGATGAGAAAAAGAGTGGTTGGCAATCAGGTGACCTTCGGCATAAGCCCTTTTTGTGATTTCGGGATATAGCTTTACCTGGCTTCCCACACAGAAAAAAGTGGCACGAATATGGTGCTTTGCCAATATATCAAGGATGGGTGCTGTATTGGGTGTGGGGCCATCGTCAAATGTCAGATAAGCTACTTTTATGCCATCCCCCTCGCTGATACAGCTTGGGAGCAGATCTGCCTGCATAGCTGAGGATACACGAACGACCATCAAGGGGGTAGGGGATGGCAATAGCAGGGGTGGAATATTTTGCTCATATTCAGCGCGTGGATTTTCCGATAAAAAATCAGTTGCATGTGCGCTTGTGGGAATGGGAAGGCTGATGGTATAGACCACAATCATCGCAACAGCGGATAGGGAAACCAGACCATATATCGCTGTACTCAATATATTGACCATGTGCCGGCCAGGCTGCAAGAAATCACAGATATATTTCATTTTTTGTCCTTTACATGTATGGATTACCCCAAATGCTGATGTTAATAAACCTTTTGTAAAGGCAAGTGACGTAGCTGAGCGACTTTGGGCATAATTTAACTTTTATTATTCATATAATTATAAATAGAATACTCCAATGTTATTATACACAATATTATATGAAAAATCAAGAGGAAAACGTTGAAAAATACAATATAATTTATTATAATGGAGTTGAAAGGATGGGTGAACCCATTGAAGAAGATGTTATCGCTATTTTTAGCATTGCTACTAAGCACAGGATGCATGCCTCATTCGCTAAGTGACCAAAAGTCCAAAGAGGATTTGTCAAAGGCGATGCCCCAAAGCACGGCAAATTCGCCTATGCCACCTAACACACCTTCTACTGCCTTGCCACAGCGCACAAATACTCCGACTTCCTCTCTGGCACCTTCAGTAAAGCTGAGCAACGCCAAAATCGGATGGGGAATGAAAAAGAACAAGGGGGCGGCCCCGGAGGTATCTTCCTCCCTCGCTCAGATGCTGAAGAAATATGATGCATATTACATAGGACAAACAAATGAAAAGGTACTGTATTTGACCTTTGATGAAGGATACGAAAATGGCTATACATCGCAGATACTGGACACGCTGAAAAGCAATCGGGTCCCTGCCGCATTTTTCATTACAGGACCGTACTTAAAAAAAGAAAAAGAGCTTGTGCGACGTATGGTTGAGGAGGGTCATGTCGTTGGGAACCACACAGTCAATCATCCGAGCATGCCCGATATTTCCCAGATGAAGATGGAGGATGAATTGCTACTGCTGGATAGAACCTTCAAAGAATATTTTGGGCAGGATATGGACTATGTGCGCCCTCCCAAGGGGGAATTTAGCGAGCGTACGCTCAGCGATACCCGAGAGCTTGGCTATCAAACAATTCTGTGGAGCTTCGCATATGCCGATTGGGATACAAAGACGCAAAAAGGGGCGGATTATGCCTATCGCGAGGTCATGGATTATTTGCACCCCGGTGCGATCATCCTACTTCATGCCGTATCATCGGATAATGCGGGTGCACTGGATAAAATTATCAAAGATGCACAAGGCCTTGGCTACACATTTAAAAGCCTAGACAATCTGTCGCAATAGAAGCGAAAAATAAGTGAAAATAGACCCATAATCAAACATGAGCCCACGTGCTAGGGCTCATGTTTGATTATTAAAGCCATATTCAAAGAAGTAAAATAGCGAATTTTAAAAAAAAATCTTGAAATATGCTATTTAAATGTGCTATAATGATTTTAATATAAAAGATGAAAGAAATATAAAGGAGTGTTCACATGGGGATATTGTTTGGAACGGATGGAGTGAGAGGGATTGCCAATACCGAACTAACACCCGAACTCGCTTTTAAGCTTGGTAGGTACGGCGCACATGTACTGACAGGGCATTTAAGCCATAAACCTCGTATTATTGTTGGCAGGGATACTCGTATATCGGGAGATATGTTAGAGTCTGCATTGGTTGCAGGGATATTATCGGCAGGCGCTCATGCGGATGTTTTAGGCGTTGTGCCAACACCGGCTGTTTCGTATCTTACTAGAAAATATAATGCGGATGCAGGGGTGGTTATTTCTGCTTCGCACAATTCAGCCCAATATAACGGAATAAAATTTTTCAATGCGGATGGCTTTAAGCTCAGTGATGCCATGGAGGATGAAATTGAGACCTATGTGCTCGGTCAAAAGGAAATGGAGGAAATTCCTTGGGGAGCGAATATCGGGCGTAAAACTCGTATGCCGTCCGATGCAGAGGAAGACTATGTGGCCTTTGCCATTTCCACTGCACCCTGCTCACTTTCTGGATTAAAGGTGGCGGTGGACTGTGCCAACGGAGCGGCATATCGAGTGGCAACGCAGGCACTTACAAGACTTGGAGCGGAGATTTCAATTATTTTCAATGACCCCGATGGGATCAATATCAATGAGGACTGTGGCTCAACACATACCAAAAGGCTAAAAAGCTTTGTGGTAGAAACAGGAAGTGATATCGGCATTGCTTTTGATGGAGACGCAGACCGGCTTATCGCCATTGATGAAACCGGAAAAACTATTAATGGAGATACCATTATGGGTCTTTGTGCCATGCAGCTCAAAGAAAAAGGCAATCTCAAAGGCGCCCTGGTGGCTACGGTGATGAGTAATTTGGGCCTCAGCTTGGCTTGTGAGCAACAGGAAATTGAAGTGGTGCAAGCAAAGGTGGGCGATCGGTATGTGCTGGAGGAAATGGTTGCAAGAGGATGTAATTTAGGCGGAGAGCAGTCGGGGCACATTATCTTTTTGGATTACAATACCACGGGGGACGGCCTCATTACCGCTATTCAGCTTTTGTGCATGCTCAAAGAAAAGGGGATGCCAGCTTCCCAAATGGCAAAGAGGATTTCTATTTTGCCTCAGGTGCTGGTCAATGTGAAAATTCAAAACAAATATAAAGAGTCCATGATGTTAGATCCCGAGGTGGCGGCCTTTATCAGCCGGTTGGACCGCAAATACGATGGGACAGGCAGAGTGCTGGTCAGACCTTCCGGAACGGAGCCACTTGTCCGCATTATGATAGAAGGACAGGATAAGGATGAAATGAAAGAGGATGCTTACAATTTGGGGCAGCTTCTGGAAAATAAATTTGGTCAATAACAGTAACAGAAAGGAACGTGACAAAACATGTGCGGAATAGTAGGATACATAGGAAAAAAGCAGGCTGCACCCATACTACTGAGTGGTCTTAAAAAACTGGAATACAGAGGATATGATTCTGCCGGCGTTGCCATCTTATCGGACAAAAAGATTGTGGTAGAAAAAACAAAAGGACGACTGAGCGTTTTAGATGAGAAACTAGATGGCGGAAAATTAATTTCCGGCAACATTGGCATTGGCCATACCCGTTGGGCAACGCATGGAGCACCTTCAGATGTCAATTCTCATCCGCATTTATCAAAAAAAGGCACCATTGCAGTTGTGCATAATGGCATTATCGAAAATTATTTAAGGCTGAAGGGTTTTTTAATTGAGAATGGATATACTTTTTTATCGGATACAGACACAGAGGTTATCTCGCATTTGATGGATTATTACTACGAAGGCGATATTGTGGATGCCCTCATTAAGACCATCGGCAAGCTGGAAGGCTCGTATGCGCTTGGTATTGTATCCTCCGATCATCCCGGCGAGATGGTTGCCGTGAGAAAAGACAGTCCGCTCATTGTTGGAATTGGGGAGACGGAAAACTATATAGCCTCTGATATTCCGGCAGTTTTGGAATACACAAGGGACGTTTATCTGCTGGAAGACAAGGAGATTGTGCGTTTTGTCGGCAGTGAAATTACCATCATGGACCTTGATAAAAAGGTCATTCAAAAAGAAATATTTAAGGTCAATTGGGATGTATCTGCTGCTGAAAAGGGTGGCTATGAGCATTTTATGTTTAAAGAAATTATGGAACAGCCCAAGGCTATTCGAGATACCATCAGCCCTCGCATTCAAGATGGGAAAATTGTACTTGATAATATCAGCCTCACGGATGAGGATATTACCGCCATTGAGCGTGTGTTTATTGTGGGTTGCGGCTCCGCATACCATGTTGGTGTGGTGGGAAAATATGTTATTGAAAAACTCGCCCGTATTCCGGTGGAAGTGGATTTGGCTTCGGAATTCAGATACAGAGAGCCTATTGTGGGGAAAGACGATTTGGTCATTATCATCAGCCAGTCGGGCGAAACGGCAGATACACTGGCGGCACTCAGAGAAGCGAAAAGACGCGGAGCGAGAATTTTATCCATCATCAATGTGGTGGGCAGCTCCATTGCAAGAGAATCGGATGATGTGCTCTATACTTGGGCCGGACCTGAAATTGCCGTAGCCACCACCAAGGCTTACAGCACCCAGATGGACGCCCTGTTCCTCATTGCAATGCACCTTGGTAAAAGCAGAAAAACCATGTCGATAGCGCTGGAAGAGGAGCTCATTCGTGAGCTTGTGCTCCTTCCAGAAAAAATATCCCGGATTGTTGATAATCAGACCGAACTTCAAGAATATGCAGCCAAGCATTTTAATGTGAAGGATGTATTCTTCTTAGGTCGTGGACTGGACTTCTGCGTTGCACTTGAAGGCTCGCTCAAGCTGAAGGAAATCTCCTACATCCATTCGGAGGCCTATGCGGCAGGAGAGTTGAAGCATGGTACGATCTCGCTGATTGAAGAAGGCACAATGGTGATTGCGCTTGCAACCCAACCAAACCTTTTTGATAAAATGCTCAGTAATATTAAAGAGGTAAAGGCAAGAGGTGCCATGGTACTTGCCATTGCCATTGAGGGAAATACAGAAATGGAAAAAGAAGCGGATTTTGTATATTATATACCTAAAACCCACGAACTCATCGCACCGGCCATTGCGGTTGTGCCACTGCAAATTTTTGCGTATTACATGTCCGTGAATAAGGGCTGTGATGTGGATAAACCTCGTAATCTTGCGAAATCGGTTACAGTTGAGTAATCAGATAGGCGCATTTGCACTTTCACAATGTAGAAGGGTCGGATTGTCCGGCCCTTCTTTTTGAATTCATCCAGGAATAAATAGGAAGAAGGTGAGGATAATGAGAAAAAGAGCACCATATATTGCTATTATTTTTATGATGGCGTTGCAGTTTTTTGCTTTGATACCGACCATGGCAGCGGAGCTACCGGGTGCCTTCTGGAAGGTCAATGACCTGTATGCGGCAGCGGTGGAACAAAAAAATGATGAAAAAATTCTTTACTATGCACAGCAGGAACTGGATCTGCTCCGTCCCCTGTCAAAAACAGAGCAGATAGTGGAGATTTTAGCCTCACGACTGGATCAAATGGGACTTGCCGCAGAACGGCTTGGCAGGCATCGGGAAGCGGCCGTTTACCTGCAAGAATACCTCCCCTATGCACAGCAAAAGGGCTGGGCGGATGGGGTGAAGATTGCAAAAGCTAAAATATTGCAATACACCCCTGTGCTGGACTTGTATACCACAACAGGGGAGCCTCAAAAGGTTTACGGTGCAAAAGGAGAACCAAAATCCGGCGTTCTCTTTGGCACAACATCGGACAGTAGCCTGCAGGGAGGCTCTTTAAATGAAAGTATGATACTCCTATACATGGAATTTGGTAATAATGATACAAGGTGGCTTGAAAAATGTCTTTTGGAGGCGAAGGCGCATGGCAAGGCGGTAGAATTGGCGCTTAACGTGCCGGGCGAGGGTACTCAAATTCCGGAGGTTACAAGCAAAGCGGAGTATGTTGCCAGTATTTTGAAGCTCATCAACGCCCATCCGGACGTGCAGGTATATCTGCGGTTTGGGGCAGAAATGAATATTTGGAACACCCTTGCAGAGCCAAAAGCATACATTGAGGCATTTCGTTTTATCGCTACGCTTGCCCATGAAATAGCACCCAACGTGGCCATGGTATGGAGCGTGAACCAATGCTCTATGTGGAATGTGGAGATGAACGATTATTATCCGGGGGATGAATATGTGGACTGGGTAGGCGTATCCGCATATATGCAGAAGTATTTTTTGGGAAGAAACAACTGGGCGGAAGAAGAACGGTTTAATGAAGTGGTTTTTTTGACGGGAAATAATGCAGATCCCGTCAAAGCTTTAAGCGAGGTCATTGCGAAATATGCAGATAGAAAACCCATCATGCTTGCAGAATCAGGAAGTGCTCACTTTGTGCGCACGGTGGGAGAGGATACAACGCAGTGGGCCATTGACTACCTACATAGAATGTATCACTATATCCCCATGGTATACCCGGAGGTGAAGCTCATTGCCTATTTTGATAAGGTGATGCCAAACGAGGTAAACGATTATGCACTCTCGTCAAATGAAAGACTCACCGATGCGTATCAAGCGCTGACTGCTCTACCCACCTTTATTCATGGTACTTGGCAAAATAGCCCTGAGGTTATTTATCAAAAGTGCCCTCCTGTCATTGAAGTAGAGGATAACACGAAGCCATTGCCAATTGGTGCCTATGTGCACCTATATGGCATTCAAAAGCCAAAAATTGATTATTATATTGATGATCAGTGGGTAGGAGGCCAAAACGAAGTACCATATAGCCAACAAATCAATTTAACCTCGTTTTCAGAAGGGTCACACAGCCTGCGAGTGAGAGCAGAATACAATAAAGACATTTTACTGGAAAAGAACTATACGCTCCAAATCCACAGTGCGTCTCCAATTCGAATTGTGCTAAACGGGAAGCCGGTTAACACAGACGTTGCACCGATTACGGAAAATGACAGGACCTTGGTACCCGTTCGAGTGATTTCCGAGGCATTAGGCTTTGTGGTGGAGTGGAAGGGGTCAGAACAAAAAATCACCATTACCAATAATCAAAAAGAAATTGTACTTATGGTGGGAAGCCTACGGGCGATGGTGGACCAAAAGCAAATCATGATGGATGTGCCGCCAATATTAAAAAAGGATAGAACAATGGTGCCCATTCGGTTTATTGCCGAAAATATGGGCTGTGAGGTTTCTTGGGATGCACCGTCGCGTTCGGTTCTCATTATAAAGCCTATCACATAGCAAATCGCACGCAAACAGTAAAAAGCACCCGCAATAAACGGGTGCTTTCATACCTTAAGTCATATTCAATATAAGCACTGACAATGAAAAATCAGGTTTACACCGCTCTTTGCACTTTGCCGGAACGAAGGCAACGAGAGCACACCTTTACTTTTTTTGGTGTACCGTTAACCAAAGCCTTCACACTGCGTATATTTGCCTTCCACATGCGATTGGATCTTCTGTGGGAATGGCTGACCTGAATACCGAATGAAACACCTTTGCCGCAAACTTCACATTTTGCCATTGATTTCTACCTCCTATGTTGAAAAGCAATTATGAACCATCAAAAACTGCTCAACTGCATGATTGTTAAACATATGTGATATATTTTAACAGAATTTCTCGTCTTTTGCAATAGGTTTTGAAAACTTTTTTATTTTTTTTATCAAATGCTTCTATTTTTAGCAATTTTCAATAATAAATGCATGAAAAAGCAAATAAAATTATAGAATATTTTCTAAAAAAGATATTTAATTTAAATTTTTTATAGTATATAATATAATTAGCGTGTATACTCATGAAAAAAAACGCTGGGCACAATGAAAGGAATGAAGGAAGCAATGAATAAATTTTCCATTCAGCTCTCGAAGCTAATAGCGGATTTACATTTAGAGAAAATTCATTATCTGCCCGAAATGGATGAGGTGGAAGTAAGCTCTGCAGATGTGAACAGACCGGGACTGCAACTCATCGGATTTTTCGACTATTTTGATCCTTCGCGTATTCAAATTATTGGAAAGGTGGAAACCACATATCTCTCCGGACTTTCACCCGAGGATCGCTGTCGTTTTATCAATCCTTTGTTTTCAAAAGGAATTCCTGCGGTGATTATCACCCGAGGAATGGAAATATCCTCCGAGGTGCTGGAATCTGCACGTGCAAACAATGTTCCTTTGCTTCGAACGGAGGATGTCAGCAGTCGATTTATGAGCACACTCATTAGCTACTTGAATGTGCTACTGGCGCCACGCATTACTTGTCATGGGGTTTTGGTTGAGGTATATGGCGAAGGTCTGCTATTGCTAGGAGAGAGTGGTGTGGGCAAAAGTGAAACTGCCATTGAGCTACTCAAGCGTGGACATCGGTTGGTTGCGGATGATGCGGTCGAGGTGAAGCGTGTATCGGATAAGACGCTTGTAGGCTCAGCACCGGACGTGATTCGTCATTTTATTGAGCTCCGAGGCATTGGGATTATCAATGTTAAAAATATATTTGGTATGGGCGCTGTGAAGGAAACAGAGAAAATTGACCTTGTGGTGCAGCTGGAGCCCTGGGAAGACAATAAGGAATACGACAGGCTGGGCATGGATACGGAGTATACCACCTTGCTGGATGTAAAAATTCCATCCATCACCATACCGGTGAGGCAGGGGAGAAACCTTGCCGTCATCATGGAGGTGGCTGCCATGAACAACCGCCAGAAAAAGATGGGCTTTAATGCGGCACAGGAGCTGAATGCAAGGCTTATTAAGGACACATCGCAGGATGAAGTTAAACCCGAAAGGACGGAAAAGTTTTGAATATCATATCGGATATGCATATGCATACTGTGGCATCCACTCATGCTTATGGCACGCTCAGCGAGATGGCGGCTGCGGCAGAAAAAGCAGGACTTTTGGCCATCGCCATTACTGATCATGGGCCGGCACTTCCTGATTCACCCCATATTTGGCATTTTGACAATATGAAGGTTATTCCAAGGGAAATTGGCTCTGTTAAAATACTTCGGGGCATTGAAGCCAATGTCCTTGGCCCCGATGGAAAGATTGACATTGAGCATTTCACTTTCAGCATGCTGGATTGGGTTATTGCCAGCATGCATACGCCGGTGTTTGAACCAATGGACGAAGAGGCGCACACCGATGCATGGCTCAGCGTCATTGATAATCCCTGGGTGGATGTTTTAGGTCATACCGGCGATGGGCGCTTTCCATTTGATTATGACAGGGTTATTGCAAAGGCGGCGAGGGCTGGCAAGCTCATAGAGATCAACAGCGCATCTTTTGCCTTGCGAAAGGGTAGCATTTCCAACTGCCGCACAATAGCCCAAAAGTGTATGCAATACGGTGCGAAAATTGTGGTCAACTCCGATGCGCACACGCCGTGGACCGTAGGACGGTTTGAAAGGGCACTGGAAGTGTTAGAGGATATTGCTTTTCCATGCGAGCTTGTTGTCAATTCCTCTGTGGAACGGCTTATGGCATATTTGAATAACAGACCCTCAGAGAGAAGGATAGAATGGTAAGGGAGGACATATAATGTATATAGGAATTGATTTGGGCGGAACCAATATTGCGGCGGGCTTGGTGTCTTTGGAGGGAAAGATAATTCATAAACTTTCTGTTCCTACCGGAGCCACTCGTCATTACACCGAGATATTAAAGGATATGGCACATGTGGCAATCGAAGTGGTCGCGCAGGCGGGCTATACCATGGAGGATGTTATCAGCATAGGCATTGGAAGCCCCGGCAATTGCGACAGTCAAAACGGCATTTTGGTGTACACAAACAACATTAACTTTTCAAATGTACCGATGCGCGCAGAAATACAAAAATATATTAACAAACCGGTGTTTTTAAGCAATGATGCCAACTGCGCCGCGCTTGGAGAATATTTTGCAATCGGAAAGCCAATGAGCAGCTTTATTGCCATCACACTGGGTACGGGTGTTGGCGGCGGTATTATATTAGATGGCAAGGTATATGCAGGCGCTAACGGTGCAGGAGGGGAACTGGGCCATACGGTTATTGTCCATGGGGGAGAGCCATGTACCTGCGGCAGGTACGGATGCTGGGAAACCTATGCATCGGCCACGGCGCTTGTTCGGCAAACACGAATAGAAATGGCGAGAAATCCTTTCTCACTCATGTGCGAGCTGACAGAGAACAATTTGGAGCGTGCAGGCGGAAAAACGGCATTTACTGCCGCGCGTGCAGGAGATCCTTCAGGGCAAAAGGTGGTAGACCAATATATTGAATATGTTGCACTTGGTATTGTGAATATCATTAATATATTCCAGCCTGATATGCTGGTCATCGGCGGGGGCGTTTGCAAAGAGGGCGATTATCTACTTCATCCCATTCGGGAATTTGCTGCAAAAGAGACATATAAGCATAACATGAGCCCCACGCAAATTGCTATTGCCACACTGGGCAATGATGCAGGGATTATCGGCGCAGCACTGCTGGGGAAATAGGAGGAGCAATGGTTTATCGGGAGGATTTTTTAGCATCTCTTACCGCACTGGCGGGCAAAGCATATGAAAATTATCCGATGTCACGATGCACCACCATGAAAACCGGTGGCAATGCGGACATTTATATTATTCCAAATTCCTCGCAGGCGCTAATGAAGTGCATCGGGTTATGCCGCGAACACAACATTCCATATTATGTTATCGGCAACGGCTCAAACCTACTGGTTTCGGATAAAGGAGTTCGAGGGGTCGTGCTGGCAACCGCCGGGCTTGATCGTTTGTCCTGCAATGGCCGTAGCATTGAAGCGGGCAGTGGGGTTTTGCTCTCTCGCATTGCATCCTTGGCACTGGCAAATGACCTTGCCGGATTTGAGTTTGCTGCCGGCATTCCCGGATCACTCGGTGGAGCCGTTGTCATGAATGCAGGTGCGTACGGAGGAGAGATGAAGAATGTGATTTCCTTCGTGCATGCATATGTTATGGACGAGGGAAAAACGGTTGACGTAGAAAACTGTCATTTTTCATATCGCAATAGCATATTTGATGAAAACAAGGCGATCGTGCTTGGTGCTACCATTTCGCTCTCTAAAGGAAATCACGAGGAAATTGCATGTAAAATGAAAGAGTATGCAATCGCTCGCAGAGAAAAGCAGCCTCTCGAATATCCCAGCAGTGGCAGTATATTTAAGCGTCCTCCGGGGCATTTTGCAGGTGCGCTTATTGAACAGGCAGGACTTGGAGGCTTTGCCATTGGGGGGGCACAGGTATCGGAAAAGCATTGTGGTTTTATTATTAATATTGGTGGCGCAACCACGCAGGATGTACTTTCTCTCATGGCATATATTGAAGAGAAGGTAGAAGCACAAGCAGGAGTAAAGCTACAGCCGGAGGTAAGGGTTGTAGGTGAATTTTAGAAAGGAATTGCCATATGAGATTTGTAATTATAACGGGGATGTCCGGAGCAGGAAAGAGTAGTGCTATCAAGGCCATGGAGGACATGGGCTTTTATTGTGTAGACAATATGCCGCCTGCACTCATTCCTAAATTTATCGAAATCTGCAAGCAGTCCGGCGGGAAAATAGAAAATGCCGCACTGGTTGTTGATTTGCGAGGCGGCGAGCTGTTCAATCAGCTTTTTGACACCTTACCCGAAATACAAGCCACCGGCGTGGAATACGAAATATTATTTTTGGACTGCAATGATGAAGTATTGGTTCAGCGGTATAAGGAAACCAGGCGCAACCATCCACTCTCGAGTGGAGGCTCCATTCTTACCGGTATCCTCATGGAGCGGCAATTGCTCTTTGAAATTCGTTCGCGTTCAAAATATATTATTGATACCACCAAGCTTGCCGGTGCGCAGCTCAAGAGCGAGATTACAAAAATCTTCATGGCACAAGCCAAATACAAAGGAATTGTGATTAATGTTGTATCCTTTGGATTTAAATATGGCATTCCAATCGATGCGGATTTGATTTTTGATGTGCGTTTTCTGCCAAATCCCTATTATATTCCGGAACTGAAGCATAAAACGGGCATGAATGAAGAGGTTAAAAAATATGTATTTTCCCATAAGCAAACAGGCGAGTTTATGGGTAAGCTCACAGATATGATTGAATTTTTAATTCCTCATTATATTGAAGAGGGCAAAAACCAGCTTATTATTGCCATCGGTTGCACCGGCGGTAAGCACAGAAGCGTGGCCATTGCCACGGAACTGTATCAGTTTCTTGATAGTCGTGATCACCAGGTGATTGTACAGCACAGAGATTATAGCAAGGACAAATAAGAAAGGTCATCCATCCATGTCATTTACCAAAACCATCAAGGACGAGCTACTAAAAAAAGAGCACGAACAAAGCTGCTGTCAATATGCAGAGCTAGCCGGCATCGTTGGGTATGCCGGTGTCGTTCTGCAAGAAAAAGGGGATTTTATTATCAAAGCCTCTACAGAAAATGCAGCACTGGCGCGGCGACTGATTACGCTTTCACGAAGATTGTTTGGCTGCACCGTCAATGTGCAGATAAAGCAACACAAAAATGAAAAGGCGTTTCATAATTATGTCATTCGCCTCTCGGGGGCGGGGGACATGCTGCGTAGTATTGGCATGCTCAGCGGTGCATCGCCCGCATTTCGGGTGCCGACAGAATTCGCTTCGTATGACTGTTGCAGCGGTGCGTATATCAAAGGTGCATTTTTGGGGGGTGGCTCCATTGCCAATCCTGAAAAGCGGTATCATCTTGAGTTTGTTACCGGGCATTATCTTCTCAGTCGTGATTTTAAAGAGATTTTCGTCAAATTTGGGATAACGGCCAAAACCGTGGAGAGAAAATCAAACTATGTCACGTATTTTAAAGACAGTGAAACAATCTGCGATGTATTGGCTGCCATGGGCGCACACAATGCGGTGATGAGCATATACAATGTGAAAATTCTAAAGGAAGTAAAAAATCAGGTCAATCGTGTCAATAATTTTGAAAAAGCAAATATCGATAAAATGGTCAATGCATATTTATATCAAGCGGAGGCGATACGAAAAATCGATCGTGAAATGGGGCTTGAAAATTTACCGAGGCACTTGCAACAGGTTGCTGCGCTTCGTCTTGCAAATACGGATGCCAGCTTGCAGGAGCTGGGCCAAATGCTTAGCCCTCCGGTGGGGAAATCATGTATTAATCACCGCCTGAGAAGCATCATGAAAATAGCGGATAAAATGGAATAACTTCTGCTGTAAAAAACCATTTTTCGATATTGATGCAGAAAAATATAAAGGGAGAGTGTACCATGAATATTCCTCTTTGGGAGAAAGAAGCCCCATTTTTTGATATAAAGATAGGGCAGGAAGCCCCTTCGCTCACAAGCTTTCGATTAGGCTCATCTGCAAGGCGCGGGGCAGTCATCGTTCTGCCGGGCGGCGGATATCAAATGCGTGCGGAGCATGAAGGAAGACCGGTTGCAAAATTATTCAACAATGCAGGCTTCCATGCGTTTGTTTTAAATTACCGCTTTGCACCGTATCGGCATCCCGCCGCACTGCTTGACATTCAGCGGAGCATTCGCCTCTTGCGAAGCCGTGCAGAGGAGCTTTGCATTATTCCGGATAAGATTTTTGTCATAGGATTTTCCGCAGGTGGTCATCTATGCGCCGCTTCAGCGCTCATGCCGGGTGAACCGCTTCCTTTTACAGATGAAATAGATACTACCTCTTGCAGGCCGGATGCCGCGATTTTGTGCTATCCGGTTATTGATATGGCCTCGAAATGGGCACATAAGGGCTCGGCGGCCAATCTTTTGGGCGCAAATGCGAGCATGGAAGCACTCACTTTTCACAGCATGCAAAATCGAGTCACTGCGGATGCACCACCTTTCTTCATTTGGCATACAGCCGACGATAATGCGGTGCCCGTAGAAAATTCTCTCTTGCTTGCAAATGCATTATCGGAAAAGAGCATACCCTACGAAATGCATATATTCCCAAATGGCCCTCATGGCCTTGGTCTCGCACAGCAGACCGCCGGTGCATGTCTGTGGCCGGATTTGTCCATTGGCTTCCTAAACTATCTGGAAGAGGCAAAAAGCCAAAAATCAGAGTAAGTGTTATTGGATACTCCTTGAGAGTTTTGGAGGTTTTATCATGGCGAACAGAAGCAGATTTCATTTCGATTTGGTATACGAAGGCAAAAAGCAGCGGTATGGAGACATCATTTTGCTGCAAGCAGGGGATTTAAGCTGTGAGGCAGATTATAATGTGGGTCTTCACCGCCAATGGGGATATGAAATTACATATGTGGTATCGGGAAGAGGAAAATGCCAAATCGATGGTTTGCAATGCGATCTTGTGAAGGGAGACGTGCAGTACAGCCATATGTCGGAGATCCACAATATTATGTCGGATAGCAAGGATCCTATTCGGTTTTTTTATATCGCCTTTGATCTTGTGCCGGAGCAGACCGGGGCACTTGGGGAAATGCTTCAATACCTTGAAAAAACGCCTCGCAGAATTGTGAAGGAACGATTTGACCTTTACGCTAAATTTACCGCCATATTTGGCGAGTTGATTGACAATCACCCATATAGCAGCACAGTGCTCCATCATCTCATTGAAAATATTATCATCTATACATACCGAAGCTTTTTTCTTGATCAAAATCATCTGTATAATCCCAAGGCCTACAAAGGGAGTATTGCATATGATATTATGCATTACATCGACTGCAATATCGAGAAGGTGCAAAAACTTTCCGATGTTACCGCAGAGTTCGGATACAATTATAGTTATATTTCTCGTCTTTTTTCAAAAATCACCGGTTTCTCGCTGAAGGAATATGTGGAAACACGCAAATTTTCAAAGGCGAAGGATATGCTGGTGGGCAGTGACCTATCCATTACCGACATCAGCGAGCAGCTGGGTTTTGGCTCTTTGCATATCTTTAGCCGTGCTTTCACGCGCCATTGTGGCATATCTCCTTCGGGCTACCGAAAAAAGGCCGTGATTTCTGATGTAAAGAAAAAATAATCAAATAGAAATATAATGTACATGGATTTTTACATTAGCAATTGTTATAATGATAATATACTGATATAGAGAGGAATGAATAAAACCATGAAAAGAGCACGAACTCTATTGATGGTGCTTGCATTCGTTTTTTATGTATCCCCCGTTTTGGCGTATGATATAGGCCCCCGAATGATGGTGAATGATGCCGAGGTAAAGGTTGGCGCTAACTCCGTATGGATTGGTGAGGTGGCATATTATCCCGTGCGTCTTCTCTGTTGGGAAATAGGTGCCATGGTGCGATATGTGGCTGAAGAAAATATGGTGGAAATAAAAAAGGGCAATATCACCTTGCAATACTATCCCAATTTGGGTATTAGCAATACGGAGAAAAATGGAGAGAAAATTCAGGAAAATGTGTATACTGAGGTGCAAAATGGCAGGCTTTTTGTCCCTGTGGAGTATACAGCAAGAGCCCTTGGTTGCATTACTGCATATGATAGGGCAGAGAATATGCAAATCATTATTGATTTTGAAGCGCTTTGGAAGCGAGTAGAAAAAAAGAGCCCCATTTTATGGAGTCGTCTTTCTGGAACCATTCCATATGTGCAAAGCAATACTTTTGATTTTTCATATATTCAGTCCGTTATATTGGGGCAAGGGAATGATACTTCCTCCTTTGACCGCATGTCCTTTACATTAAAGGGCATTTGTGAAGGAAATAATGCAAATATGCATATGGAGCAAAAGTCATATGAGACTGACCGCACAGCGGATGCTTCGGTGGACCTTACACTCAAAGAGGGCCTTTTGCATCTTGAAGCAGATGGAAAAATCAAGACTGCTCCCCCCCCTACCGGGGTGATGCAGATGCTTGCTTCAGAAAAAAGTGCAAAGGATATCATCGATGCACTTCTGCAATACTATTTTGAACAGCATCCCCCCAAAAAGGCAGAAGGTTTGCTGATGGGCGATGTATTTTCCAACTTCCAAGTCTTATACAAAGCGGTTGCGAAGGAATATGTAGGATCAAGCGGGTCTGTTGGCACATATGTAACCATTACAGCCAATCGGCTGGGCGAGGCATTGCAGCAGGGAGATTTTGAGATGAGCTCGAAACGATATTATTTTGAAAATATCATGTATAATCCGCTTGAAATCAAAGCAGATATTCTGCAATATCCCGACTCCAGAACCGATATCAATATGATCTTGGACACTACTTATAATATTCCCTCTAGTATTGAGGAGCAAACGATTATTGCAACGGACCGTACCTCTGTGAGCGTAAAGATAAGGCCTTCGTAGATATTCTTTGGCTTTTTTAGCAGGAAGCATTTTTGCACCGGTGGGCGAGGTTATATGCTTGCCCATTTTGTTTTGTTTTTAAAAAAAGAGGGAAGCGACAAGGATTTTACACAAAAAAACAAATATTTATGTTGCAATTTTCCATGGAAAGTAGTATAATAATGATTATTTTGCGAAAAAGGAATGTTTCAAATGTCTACGCTTGATTATATCATGGAGCTTGATGAAAAATACTATATGAACACCTTTGGAAAGCGTACACCGGTATGCTTTGAATACGGCAAGGGGATTTACTTAGTTGATACAGAGGGCAGAGAATATATCGATTTCTTTTCCGGCATTGCGGTAAACGCTTTGGGGCACGCTCATCCATCTATGGTGCATGCCTTGCAGGATCAAGCCGCAAAGCTTTTGCATACATCCAATGTGTATTATATTAAGAACCAAGCGCCTTTGGTAGAAAAAATCGTTCAAAGCTCCTGTGCAGATCGCGTGTTTATTTGCAGTACAGGTGCCGAGGCAAACGAAGGTGCATATAAGCTTGCAAAAATATATTTTTATAAAAAGGGCGAAAAAAACCGATATAAAATTATTTCACTGAATGGTTCCTTTCACGGGCGTACCTTGGCAAACGTTGCCGCAACGGGGCAGCCCAAATACCAAAAGCCCTATCATCCGCTGACGCCGGGATTTATGCAAGTTCCTATTAATGATATGCAGGCACTTATGCAGGCTGCCGATCAGGATACCGCGGCGATTATCTTGGAGGTAATACAAGGCGAGTGCGGAGTGCATCCGGCGGGGCAGACCTATCTTGAGCAGGTACGGCAGTTGTGTGATGAAAAAGGAATTCTACTGATCATCGATGAGGTGCAAACCGGAATGGGCCGCACCGGCAAACTGTTTGGGTATGAACGATTTGGCATAGAGCCGGATATCTTTACACTCGCAAAGGCCCTCGGCGGTGGAATTCCCATCGGAGCCATCTGTGCAAAAGAGCATGTTGCGATGGCGTTTGAACCGGGGGATCACGGCACCACCTTTGGGGGCAATCCGCTTGCCTGCAGGGCCGCGCTTTGCGTGTTTGATATCTTTGAAAAAGAAGGCCTTGTACAAAATGCATATCAAATGGGCGAGTACTTAAAAGAAAAGCTTATTCAGCTGCAAAAGGTGCACGAAGCCATTGTCGATGTGCGTGTTTTCGGTCTGATGGCAGGCGTAGACTTTGATTTTGGCAAAGGCGCACTGGTGCAAAGTGCAATGCTGAAAAATGGCTATTTAACCGGATGTGTGGCAGGAACAACACTGCGCATTTTGCCGCCGCTTATCATCAATTCCCAGGATATTGACGGCTTTATTGCCACTTTAGATAAGGTAATTTCCCAAGAATTATGCACACCTGCATCGATTTAGCACCAATATAGAAGAGAGGACATATACGGACATGAAAGATTTCATATCCCTACAGGATATATCAACCAAGGAAATATTATCGCTTTTATCATTCGCGCAGGAGCTGAAGGCAGAACAAAAAGCAGGGCGCAAGAATAAAAGCTTAAAGGGCAAAACAATAGGACTCATTTTCACGAAATCCTCCACAAGAACTCGTGTTTCCTTCGAAACGGGCATTTTTCAAATGGGAGGCTATCCGCTTTTTTTAAGCTCTGCCGATATTCAGCTGGGCAGAGGAGAGAGCATTTACGATACAGCGAAAACACTTTCCCGTTATTTGGACGGCATTATGATTCGCACCTTTGCACATAGTGATGTGACGCTTCTGGCGGAGCATGCAAGCATTCCGGTCATCAACGGGCTGACGGATCTATTGCATCCATGCCAGGTGCTTGCCGATTTATTGACCATACAGGAGCAAAAAGGGACCTTCAAAGGCCTAAAAATGTGCTACGCAGGCGATGGGAATAACATGGCAAATACATTGTTGCAAGGCTGTGCAAAGGTGGGAATGGATCTATTCGTTGCAACGCCAAAAGGATATGAGCCGGATGCAAATATTGCCGGCATGGCCATGCAAACTGCAAAAGAGATGGGTAGCAAAATTGTTTTGACGCAGGATTTGACCTCTGCAATGGAGCAGGCAGATGTGGTCTATACAGACACATGGGTCAGCATGGGGCAGGAAAACGAAAAACAGGAGCGGTTAGCCCAATTTAGTGGGTATCAAATAAATGGTGAGAACATGATGCTGGCAAAAAAAGATGCAATTTTTCTGCATTGCCTACCGGCATATAGGGGATATGAAGTGACAGCGGATGTCATTGACGGCCCCAGGTCTGTCGTATTTGACGAAGCGGAAAACAGGCTACACGCGCAAAAAGCCATTATGGCGAAACTTTTAAAAGACTAAGCAAAGTCGAAAGGAATGAAAGTAAATATGAAAAAAGGACTATTATGCCTCAGCCTTGTCGCCTGCCTCTGTGCAACGCTATTTGCAGGATGTACAGGCACGGTAACAAACGAGAAAATCCGTGAACTGCTTCACAAGGGGAACACCATTCAAACGGTTTCCTACACATTTACCTACACGGACAGCACCTCCACAAACCCATATACCGAACTGTTCTTCATCGACGGAGAAAAATACAAAAGAGAAATTACCGACCAACAGGGACAAAAGTTCTTTGTTATCGGAGATGGTACGGCTGATGTCGTGTATTCCCCTGAACAGATGACGGGTACAAAGTATCCTTCAAACGGCCAGCGCTCTTTGCAGGGCGGCATTCCCGATATGGAAATCGACAAAAACAGCTTTACCTTTGTGAAAAAGGAAACCGTTGGTGATTTACGCTGCATAGCAGTAACGCTGGATAATATGACCGATGGCAGAACCATTACCTTATGGATTAGCGAAAAATATGGTTTGATTGTAAAGCAAGAAATGAAAAATGAAGGATCTACAGGCGTATTTGTGATATCCGGTGTTTCAACAAAGCCCATTGCTCCCGAGACGTTTGTCGTACCGGCTGAGGTGGTTATTGAAGAGGACATGTCTAATATAACAGAAGAAGAAGCGCCACAGACCACTGAAAAACCTGCACAATAAAGTCCGAAAGGAATGACAATGGCATGATCGCAGATTTCGGCAGCTTTCAGATACGCAGAGCCTTAGCGGCAGATATTTTGCAAATTCACGCGCTGACACAGCTTGCATTTGAAAGCTATATACGCCTTGCGGGCATTGGCAATGTGGCGGCACTAAGCGAAACCCCTGAAGATATTGAAAAGGATATCAACAATCCATCGATGATGGTGTTTGTGTCTTATATAGAAGATAAAATTGTAGGCAGTGCGAGGGTTGAACTCAAGGGGGACTCCATTGCATACTTTAGCAGGTTCGGCGTTGATCCCGACTACCAAAACCTTGGCATCGGAAAAGCAATCCTCAATGTTGTGGATTATTCCATGCGCAAGCTGAAGGTTCGTCAACTGCAACTGCATACTGCCTCCAAGATTACATCGCTCATTCGTTTTTATTACGGACGAGGCTTTTATATTGATTCTACAGACAAATCAAAAGGGTATATTCGGGCGCTTTTGTGTAAGGATTATTCCGAATAGACCTCAAAGGTAAGCTCACCCGTGATGGTGTCAGCCTGAAGAAGTACTACACGTAGCGCATCTCCTATCCGATATTCTCGTCCGCTACCCTGCGCGCGGAGGCAGAAAGCAGATGGGATATGAATATAATAATCATCACGAAGACTCATGGCGCGGACAAGACCCCTTGCGGTATTATCCAGCTCCACATAAAAGCCGTATCCTGCCACGGAGCAGATCACACTTTCAAAAACTTGCCCGGTGTATTTTTCCATATGCCGGGCAATTTCTATGCTCAGGCTTTCTCTTTCCGCTTCTTCCGCTCTTTTTTCCCCTTCTGTTGCCGCAAATGCGGCGGCATCCGCAAAGCTTTGCAGCTTTGATTGGTCAGAGACCGTACCTGTATCTAAATATTCTGAAATGATACGATGCACTGCAAGATCTGCATATCTACGGATGGGGGAGGTGAAATGGCAGTAATATTTTGCACCTATTCCATAATGCCCAATGCAATTCGTGCTGTATATCGCCTTCATCATGGCACGAAGTATCAAGGAAGAAATAATGCGCTCCTGCGCAGATCCGGCGGCTTGTCCTAACACTTTCATCAACACAGAGGGGTGCAAATCATCCATTTTTCCCTCTAAGCGAATACCAAACACCGACAAAAGCAAGGCCAAATCCATTATTTTTTCGGGATCCGGCTTTTGATGCACCCGATATACAAAAGGAATATCAAGTGTAAAAAATTTTTCTGCGACCGTTTTATTGCAAGCAATCATGAATTCCTCAATGATGCTGTCTGCCGTTGTGGCGGTATAGCGGCAAATTTCTTCAATTTCCCGATTTTGGCCATACTTAATTCTGGTATCGGCAAGGTCAAAATCCATGCTACCCATATTGCTTCGTTTTTTCTTCAAAATATCTCGTAGCTCTTTCATGGTAAAAAGCATCCTTGTAAGACCTTCTTCTGCCGGTGCACCTTCTAATATGGCATTGACCTGCGTATAGGTCATTCTGCACGAGGTACGGATAATGGATTTATAAATTTGATGATGAAGCAGCTCCCCCTCACTATTAAAGTGCATATCTACACTGAGCGCCGCCTTATTCTTGCCGGGATGTAGACTGCATGCACCGTTAGAGAGTACCTGCGGCAGCATAGGCACCACGCCTCCTACCAAATACACACTGCTTCCTCTCCTCATGGCTTCTTTATCCAAATAAGAGGCGGCGGTAACAAAATGACTCACATCGGCAATATGCACCGAAAGAATATAATCCCCCCCAGCGGTCTTTTCTACATAGACCGCATCATCCAAATCCTTGGCATCCTCTCCGTCAATGGTGATAATACCACAATCGAAAAGCTGTTTGCGGTTTTTGCCAAAATCCTGGTTTGAGGCGGCCTCTTTTGCTTGGTCTACCACCTTTTGACTAAAGTCGCCGGGCAAGCCAAAGCGGCTGATAAAAGCCAAGAAATCTGTATTGCCTTCTCCCGGCCATCCCAATACCTCTTTGATATTGACAAGGCCGGCTCTTGCGTGCGCACCGGGGTATTTTTCAATAACCACAATGGCCTTTTGACCGGGCTTTACCCGTTTGGTTTTATTCATTATAAAGCGGTAAAAAATTCTTTTCTCATCCGGAACTGCATACAAGCATTTGCCCGCCTTCTCAATGAAGCATACCATCTCCACATGTGCTCTGTGTAAAATTTTTACGATTTCTCCTTCGGGATTTTGGTTATTATCGGTTTTTCGCGCGCGCACCATCACCGTATCCCCATGCATGGCACCAAAGGTGTCCTGCTTCCCGATAAAGATATCCTTTAAGCCATTTTCCTGCAATACAAAGCCGTATTTTCTCGCATTACCAGAAAAAATACCGGTCAATAAGCCAGCTTGATCCATGGCGGGCTTATATCTGCCTTTTGAGGTACGCACAATTTCACCGCTGCGCTGCAAATCGTCTAAGATGCGCGTCAGCTCCTCCATATCCCTTGCCGGCACATCCAGAACGGAGGCTAGCTCAGACAATAGAAGTGGCAAGTATTCTTCTGAATGAATATAGGCATTGATTTTTTGCTTTCGATCTGTATGCATGGGGCACCTCCAAAATAGTAAATAGTAAATAGTAAATAGTATATAGTATTTTTGTAGATGGGTTATTGGGGTTATTTATACTTTATTATACTTAGTATGTCCCAAAATAACAATACTCTTTG
>CAZQDP010000002.1:77185-89016 GCA_964592375.1 uncultured Eubacteriales bacterium
GGGGTTATTTATACTTTATTATACTTAGTATGTCCCAAAATAACAATACTCTTTGCAAATTTTATAAAAGAGGCCAATAAATTTGCTAAAACACTAATTTTATGCAAGCTTTTCGTTTTTTTTTATTTAAGTTGATTATAGATTTTTCCAATAAAAAGGATTATAATAAAAAGAAAATGAAAAGGTGGAGGTTTATCATGAATATTAAAGAGGAAGCAATCAAGGCCCATGAGGAGTGGGCAGGCAAGATTGAGGTTGTATCTCGTTGCAAGGTTGAGAGTGCAAAGGATTTATCCATAGCATATACACCCGGTGTGGCGGAACCATGTCTTGAGATTAGCGAGGACGTGAATTTAAGCTACAAATATACACGCCGCTGGAATTTGGTTGCAGTTGTAACAGATGGCACAGCGGTACTGGGACTTGGAGATATCGGCCCTGAAGCAGGCATGCCTGTAATGGAGGGGAAATGTGTGCTTTTTAAAACCTTTGGCGATGTGGACGCATTCCCGCTTTGCATTCGCTCCAAGGATGTAGATGATATTGTAAAGACCGTTTCACTTTTAGCCGGAAGCTTTGGAGGGATTAATTTAGAAGATATTTCCGCACCACGGTGCTTTGAAATTGAGCGCAGACTCAAGGAGTGCTGTGACATTCCGATATTCCACGACGATCAGCATGGGACTGCAGTGGTCTCTGTGGCTGCAATGATTAATGCCTGTCGCCTAACCGGTAGAAAAATTGAGGATTTATCTGCAGTAATCAATGGCGCAGGGGCATCTGCAATAGCGGTTACTCGTTTGCTCATGGCAATGGGCCTGCGTGAGGTCATTTTGTGTGACCGAACCGGTGCTATTTACGAAGGCAGGGACAATTTAAATGACGAAAAAATATTGATGGCGAAAATCACCAATAAAGAGAAGAAAAAGGGGTCCCTTGCAGATGTGATAAAAGGAGCAGATGTGTTCTTCGGTCTTTCTGCACCCGGTATGCTGACAAAGGAAATGGTAAAGACGATGGCGCAAGCGCCCATGATTTTTGCCATGGCCAATCCTACGCCGGAAATTTATCCAGACGAAGCCAAGGAAGCAGGCGCCGCAGTAGTGGGAACGGGTCGTTCGGATTTCCCAAATCAGATTAATAATGTGCTCGCATTTCCCGGCATTTTCCGTGGAGCGCTCGACACTCGTGCATCCGACATCAATGATGAAATGAAAATAGCAGCCGCAAAGGCCATTGCATATCTTTTAAAGGATGAAGAGCTTTCTGCCGAATATATCATTCCGGCAGCGTTTGACAGCCGAGTAGGCCCTGCAGTAGCAGAGGCGGTAGCGGCAGCTGCCAGAAATAGCGGTGTTGCCAGAATATAATACAAGCACATTGCAGCGACAGGCTAGATGAAACTCACATGGAGCAGTTCGCCTGCATTGGGAATAAAGCATATGAAGGGTTGATGAAGGGTGCAAACCATTATTCAAAGGATAGATGAAAAGAATATGGACTTGCAAGCCATTCAAAAAGGAGCGAAACTTCTGCAAGACGGCTGCTTGGTTGTTTTTCCCACAGAAACGGTGTATGGACTCGGCGCCAATGGCAGGGATGCACTAGCGGTAGAAAAAATATTTACTGCCAAAGGCAGACCTGCGGATAATCCGCTGATTTTGCATGTGGCGACCATGGAAGAAGCAGAGCGTTGCGGAGTGATGACGAAGGAAGCCATAGCGCTGTGCGGCGCTTTTTGGCCTGGGCCGCTGACGGTCATTGTAAAAAAACGCAGTGGCATTGCAAGAAACGTGAGTGCAGGGCTAGATACGGTGGCAATTCGAATGCCTGCGCACCCTATTGCAAGGGCACTGCTTGCGCAGGCGAATCTTCCCATAGCGGCGCCAAGCGCCAATATTTCAGGTCGGCCAAGCCCAACCTGCCCGGAGCATGTTATCTGCGATTTGCAGGGCAGGGTAGATATGATTATTGATGGCGGCAAATGCGAGGTGGGCATTGAGTCTACGGTGATTGATTTAACCGAAGCGGTGCCAACTATTTTGCGTCCGGGTGGGATTACGCTAGAGCAGCTGCGTATCATTCTTCCTCACGTGCAGACGGAACGATTGGCATTAGGTGCTAAGCCAAAAAGCCCCGGCATGAAATATCGGCATTATGCACCAAAGGCAAAAGTAGTGTTGTTTGATGGTGAGGATGTAGAAAAAAAGCTACAAGATGCTTTGTTTTTGGCTATCGAACATGGAGAAAAAATCGGAATTTTTGCGCCGCACGCACATGCATACAAAGGATATCATGAAGCGGTAGAGTGGATGGATGCAGAGCATATGGCTTCCATTTTGTTTTCAACACTGCGGGAGATGGATACAAAAAAAATAGATACTATTTTTTGCATTGTGCCCGGTGAGGGCGGAATTGCCACCGGCGTGAGGAACAGACTATATAAAGCGGCAGGCAAAGGATAGTGTCTTTATGAGGATATCGGGGAGATAAAATGAGGCAGTTCATGTGAACTGCCTCATTTGCGGTATTAGTACTTTTTATTTACCGAACGTTCTGCTATTTGTATTGCCTTTGTTACGATATTACCGCAATCTCTTGAGCTGACATTTGCCCATCCGCCATCGCGCTTTACAATTGTGTCAACACCAAGTTCTTTTGCAATTTCATATTTCAGAGCATCGCTCATGATTCTACTACCTTTGCTCATTTCTACACCCCCGGCTTATTCTCCGCATACTTTTCACGCAATGCAGCTACAGAGAAACCTTGAAAGTACATGCAAGCATTTTCAAGTAGTTTCTTCGTGTACTGCATCCTTAGTATAACCAAGCTTATAGCGGAATATCAGTTGTATATTTTAGAAAAGGGGGCAAAACAAACCGCAAATTTACAAGTATTATTTAACTTTTAATGTTACATGCTTAAGATACCTTCCTCAGATTCAATGAGCATAATAATCTTTTCTTCTCGCCCCGATTGTGCGTTTACATAAACTAAGAAGTTGCGATCGCCGGACTTGCCTTTTACTTCATAGCAATATAAATCCGTCATGCTCTCCGATGGAATAACGCAAAGAGAGACATTGCTGACGGCAAGACGGTTATTGACCTTTTCTCTTGCCTGCTCCGGCGAGATGGAAGGTGTAGGCAAAGAACGCTGCTTGTGATTTAGCATATAACCTTGCAACTCAATACCAAGAATTTCTGCATTATCTAGAGCAACCTTGACTTTGATTAAGTCCGGATACATCACGACCTTGTTTTGGGTATATGCAAAGTTGATGGTAGCAATATTATCTCTTGATTCAAAATAGCTGTCTTTCATCGAAACATACCCATGCATTTCCAAATAAGCTTTTGCCGCTTTTTTGGCATCATCCACCGAGACATTGGTGCCACTGCTCTGGCGGCTGTCAAGAGTCCAGAGTGCATGGCCGCCATTTTTGGTCACGTCCACACTGATGGAATGCGATTTATCGGATGGATCGGGATAGGCAACAAAAGCATACACGGCAACAGTTCCAATTTTTTCCCCTGTGTTTTCAACAATGCCTGCCTTATCACCCAAAAATTCCTTTACCTTTTGTTTCGCCTCATCAAGGGTTACCTCTGGTTGCTTTGAAAGCGATGAATACGCCATATTTTCAATATGTGAAGAAAATGGACCATCATATACCAAGGTAGGATATTCGGAAAACTGTTTTTCCACCTCTGTCATTTTAGCACCCACATTGGTCATTTCTCGATTGGAGGTATTGACGATTTTGCCGATGCTTAGTCTGCCGGCATAAAGGTCATCTTGCATATCCTTTAAATTACTGTTTAAATTTTTCGCATATTCCAAAAGGCTAGCAAGCTGCTTATACTCTTCATCCGTAAGGGTATTGTTTTCCACTACCTTCATGGACATGACATAGGAATAATCGCCCACTTGTGCTAAAAATGTAGAAAGCTTATCCAGTTGCGTATCACTCAGAGGCAACTCGCCCATAAACCCTCGTGCGGCCTGTGCATTGCGGTTGATTTCACTGGAGAGAGTCACGACCTGACGAGCATTGGATACCAGCATTCCTTTTTGGAGGCTGGTTTCAATATCACGCACCGCCTCTACGATTTCATGAAATGCTCTATTATACTGATTTTCGATTTTTTGCTGATAACTTCTGACCTGTGTAAATTGGTATGCGCCGCCACCGAGCACGAGCAGAGTCAAAATAATCACGGCTATTCCCAAAGGATTTTTCATTCTATCCTTATATTTTAAGATACCCATTCCTGTTCCCCCTCTATTTTGCAAATATATGCTTGCCGATTTTACCAATGACCTGCCTTGAGTAAATCCATTTATTTGTGGTTTTGGCGGGATTATAGTAATAAATGGCTCCGCAACTTGGATCCCATCCGTTCATTGCATCTTGGCATGCCTTATACACACTTGAACTTGGATCAATATACGCATTGATCTGGCCATCGGATACCGCTGTAAACGCGCCGGGCTGATAAATAACGCCGGCAATGGAGTTGGGGAAGGAAGGATGCTTTACCCGATTGAGAATCACCGCGGCCACAGCCACCATGCCCACATAAGGCTCGCCACGAGATTCTCCATTCACACATCTGGCAAGCAGTTGCACATCGTTGCTTCTGCCTGAGCTACTTTGCGCTCTTACTTGAGATTGCAAATCGTTATTGTAGATGGTAAAGACGGTATACCCCGCAACCACCATGACGGCTGCTGTTATTATGGCAATAATCTTTTTCAATTTATTTTCATTCCCTTCAATTAAATTCCTTGACTTTTTCATACATGCCCAGTATCTCCAGCAGTTTAAACCGAACGGTTACTTGGGGTTGTCCGCTTTTTTCGCTGAGTACATCACGGGTTGAGGCACTTAATTTATCCATGGAAGAAGCAGGCATCTGTGCCTTGGATTCATCCACAAAGCAAAGCGGGGGAAACATGACACACCACCAGTTTTTTCCTTGCCCGCTGCCGATAATCACGCGAACAGCCCGATAATCTCCTTTTGGCAAAGTTACATTTCCATAGCTTTTCACCGGAAATGGAAAAACGCCCCACTGCACATCCACCGCATAATCAGAATGATTTTCTGCAATGCAATCTTTAGCGGCTTGCGCAATGTCATCCAAAGCGCCTTCAATTTGGTCGCGAGCAGACCTGGGATCGCGAGCATCCGATAGCGCTCCTGCCTCACGTAGCACAGCATCTCGCACCTTCAGTTTCAGCGCTTGATCCTCTTCGCTGTCACTATTTGCAATCACATGCAGGCGCACAATTTCTCCTCCGAAAGCTTCCCTTTTGCCGGCGGCAACTGTCATGGCGGTGGCGGAGGTGACCACTAGTGCAATGAGTAGTGCAGCGGCCACAATGCTATATGCAGAGAGTGAGGAAAATCGAATACAAATGCATTGCAGTATTTTTGATGGAGGAAAACTTTTTTTCATATTGGTCACACCTTTCAAAGTCAAAAAAGAATATTTCTATTTCTGTATTTCATTATGTACATGTGCAAATATTTTTATACCTGCATATGCAAATTGATTATGATATGTTCATTTTTTTAAGAAATGAGATATACTAAAGGGGAATAAAAAAAATAATGCTTGAAAAAGCAAAATAAATTTATATAATAGAAGTATATACAATACATAGGAGGACTTGATGTGATAGGCAGTACAATTGCTGCAATTGCCACGCCGCCGGGACGAGGTGGCATTGCCGTTATTCGTCTTAGTGGCCCCGAAGCTACTGAAATTGCAAATAAAATATTTTCATCTTCAAAAATAAAGGATGTTTCTCAAATGGACACCCACACCATGGTGTATGGAAAAATAAAAAATGAGGCCGGTATGGTGGTGGACGAATGTATGCTGGCATACTTAAAAGCACCTGCCACCTATACGGGGGAGGATGTGGTAGAAATTAGCTGCCACGGTTCATTTACTGCCGCCGGAAGTATTTTGGAGTTGCTGCTGAAAAGCGGCGCCACAGCTGCCGGCAGAGGTGAATTTACAAAGCGTGCATTCATGAATGGAAAGATGGATTTATCCCAAGCCGAAGCGGTGATTGATATTATCAATTCAGCCACGGAGGCCTCTCTTCGCGTTGCCGTCAATCAATTGGAGGGTGGTCTGTCGGCGGTTATTCATGGGCTAAGGGACGAGCTGGTATATACGGCTACCTCTGTGCAAGCGGAGGCAGATTTTCCGGAGGAGGGCATAAGTGGCATAAGCGAAGAGCGTTTACTTGAAAATCTTTTCAAGAGCAATCAAAAGTTAGATGCGCTTCTTGCTGGTGCGCACAAAGGAAGACTACTGCGGGAGGGTGCACTCTGTGTCATTGCCGGAAAGCCAAATGTTGGAAAATCATCTCTATTAAATGCCCTCACCATGCAGCAAAAAGCGATCGTAACCAATATTCCGGGCACAACCAGAGATATGGTAGAAGATTATATTGAAATAGACTCGGTCATGGTTCGCATTGTGGATACCGCCGGACTTAGAGAAAGTGAAGACGAGGTCGAAAAAATAGGCATTGATAAAACAAGGCAGTACATTAAAAAAGCGGATATCGTACTATTTGTTGCAGATTTAGGGCAAATGCCAGGTGAAGAAGATATCGCGGCCGTGCAATTGGCACTGCCGCACAACACGCTGCTCGTACTCAACAAATCAGATCAAGAAATGCCGGGTGCAGAAGCGGCGTATTGTCAGCTGCTTGGTAGTTGTCAATCGATCAAAATATCCGCTAGTCAGCAGCAGGGCATTGACCTTTTGCGTGAGCACTTGAAGAAAATGCTCGAAGACATGACGATAGGCACCGAAGCCTTACTCTCGCGCATGCGCCATATTCAGGCGGTCGCAAAAGCCAAAAATGCAGTAGAAGCCGCCATCCAAACGCTTAAAAGTGGTTATCCTGCGGATCTGGTTTTCGTGGATCTTGGCGATGCCATAGAAGCGCTTGGGGAAATTACCGGACTTACAGTATCGGAAGAAATTGTAGATAGGATATTTAGTGAGTTTTGCGTGGGGAAATAAACCGATTGGCTAAAAAGGCGGAAGGAAGGTCATTTTGAAAGATATCATTATTTTAGGGATAGAAACTTCTTGCGATGAAACGGCGGCATCAGTAGTAAGAGGAGGCAGAGAGGTGCTTTCGGATGTGATTAGCTCTCAGGCGGACATTCATAGCATTTACGGCGGGGTAGTGCCTGAAATTGCTTCTCGCAAGCATACGGAAATGATTGTGCAACTGACAAGAGAAGCACTATTAAAGGCCAACGTGAAAAAGGAAGATATAACCGCCGTTGCGGTGACCTATGGGCCGGGATTGGTAGGCGCACTTCTGGTGGGTGTATCTTTTGCCAAGGCATTTGCCTATTCTCTTGGAAAGCCTCTGGTACCGGTGCATCACATCAAGGGGCATATTGCGGCGAATTATGTACAGCATGAAAGTCTTGCGCCTCCGTTTGTTTGCTTGGTGGCCTCCGGTGGGCATAGCCATATTGTGTATGCAGAGGATACGCTTTGCTTTGAAATTTTGGGAAGAACAAAGGATGATGCGGCAGGAGAAGCCTTTGATAAGGTGGCAAGAGTACTGGGGCTAGGATATCCGGGTGGGCCGGCGGTGCAAGTGGCGGCAGAGCATGGCAATAAAAATGCAGTCAAATTTCCAAGGGTTACGTTTGAAAACAGTCTTGATTTTAGCTTTAGTGGTGTTAAAACCGCTGTGATTAATTATCTGCATAAGATGGAGCAAAACGATAGGATTGTACAGAAGGAGGATATCGCAGCTTCTTTTCAGGAAGCGGTAACCGATATTTTGGTGCGTAATACCATCAAAGCATGCAAAAACAAAAACTGCACCACCCTGCTGATGGCAGGCGGCGTAGCGGCCAACAGCGAGCTAAGAAGAAAAATGCAAGAAGCGGCAGAAGAAGAGGGCATTACCTTGCTGTACCCGTCGCCAAGGCTGTGTACCGACAATGCAGTGATGATTGCCTGCGCAGGGTACTATGAATTCATGGCAGGAAAAACGGCATCACTTCATCTGAATGCGCACCCGTATTTAGAGCTGTAAAATCAAGGCGAAAGAAGCTAATTTGGATAAAAACGCTTGACGAGCGAATAAGAGTAGGATATAATCCATAAAAGAGCAGATTTGATTGAAGGTTGGCGCCAGCCATAGCACAATGCTTGGAATGAATTGCGGATAAATATACGCGGGTGCTGTTATTTTACGATGTCACTCGTTTTGTTTGTGAGGAATCGTTGCCTGATGAAAACAATAGAACAAATGTATACAAAGGAAAATAGTTTTAATATTTTGCGCCTATACTTTGCTGTGTTGGTGCTCATTTTTCATTCTGCGCCGCTGCTGAGCGACGGCAGGAATTTTGCGCAGTCTTTTGTTTTTTTTACAATGGTCTTTATTGGAGTATGCGTGATAGACAGCGTTCTTTTTCATCGGGAGCAGTTTTTCAAAGCACTGGGGAAAATTCGTTTTTGGCATATGATAATCGTGGCACTTTGCATCCTGCTATACAACCTGCAAAACGGGCTGTTCATTCAATATTTTTTTATTGCAAACAAGATGCAAAGTGTGGGAGATATTGCGGTATTTTCATTTTTCATTATCAGCGGATTTTTGATTATGCAAAGTATGGAAAACAGTAAAAGCATCGCACATTATCTTTATAAAAGAGTTCTGCGTATTTTTCCGGCGTTGGGGGTTGCGCTTTTTCTCACCAGTTTTGGCATTGCAATTTTGGTAAGCGGTTCCTTTGATTTTTCAAATATCACCTATTTTTTTAGGAATATAACGCTTGACCTATTCGGCGGGCAGAGTAATATTAACAACGTTTTTATAAGCAACCCCAACTCGGATGCCATCAACGGTTCATTACATACGTTAAAATTTGAATTTTTCGGCTATCTGCTCTTGCTCCCATTTTTCAAGCTGAAAAACAACGCACGAGCGATAATCCTACTGGTGGTGGCTACTGCCTGTGGCGTCGGTATCTATTTATTTTTTGAGCGCGGCGTGAATTTGTTTCCGGAGCATTTCATTTGGATTTTTCAGCAAAAATACTATTTAAATTTTGCTTATTATACATACTATTTTGTGGCAGGCGTGATTATTTACCTGTTTCGCGATAAAATAGTGATGTCGCCACTACTGTTTTTCCTATGCATTGCAATGCTACTAACCTCTATTTATTTCAGATGTTTTAAGTATGCACTGCTCTTTACCCTGCCGTATGTCGTGATGTTTTTGAGCTTACACTTTAAGATACGGTCCATTACACGATATGGGGACTATTCGTACGGTGTATATATTTATGCTTATATTGTGCAACAAGCAATCGTTCACTATAATAGAGGATTGTCACTCTATGCATATATCACCGTTTCTCTCTTTGCGGTATTTCTGCTTGCAATTCCATCATGGCATTTTGTGGAACGCATCGCGCTAAGGCGCAAGGTGAAGCAGGAAGAGATCACTACCCGCGAGAGTATATTGCAAAACGATGCGGTGCGTGGATAAATGTAGGAAAAAAAGAGATTGGAGAAGCAGTATGCCAAAATTAAGTGACAGAACAGCAACTTTTACCGAATCCATCATCAGGAAAATGACGAGAATTTCAAATGAATATCAAGCGGTCAATCTATCACAAGGCTTTCCGGACTTCGATCCTCCAAAGGAGATGATAGATTCACTCAAAAGAGTATCAACAAACGGCCCACATCAATATGCAGTGACCTGGGGAGCGCAGAATTTTAGAGAAGCACTTGCCAGTAAACAGTCAAAACGAATGAAAAGAGAAATTGATCCAAATAGCGAGATTGTTGTAACCTGTGGAAGCACCGAGGCGATGATGGCAGCAATGATGAGCGTATGTAACCCCGGTGATAAGGTGATTGTATTTTCTCCTTTTTACGAAAACTATACTGCCGATGCCATTTTATCGGGAGCAGAGCCGATTTATGTGCCTTTACATCCTCCGGAGTTTCATTTTGATATCGATACACTTGAAAATGCATTTAGGCAAAAACCAAAGGCATTGATTTTGTGTAATCCTTCTAACCCAACAGGGAAGGTTTTTACGATTGAGGAACTAAAAATAATTGCAGATTTAGCAAAGAAGTATGACACCTTTGTCATCACAGATGAGGTGTACGAGCACATTTTATATGAGCCAAATGTTCATACCTATATTGCATCGCTTCCGGGTATGTTTGAAAGGACGATATCTTGTAGCTCACTTTCCAAAACATATTCAATAACAGGTTGGAGATTAGGGTACATTATTGCACCTGCGCACATTGTGGATGTGGCAAGAAAGGTGCATGATTTTCTTACGGTAGGCGCTGCCGCGCCGCTTCAGGAGGCGGCAGTAGTCGGGCTTCGCTTTAAGGAGCAATACTATATTGACTTACAGTCTTCATACTCGCAGAAAAAGAATTTATTTTTAAGGGGCCTAGCGGACATAGGTCTCACCCACACAGATCCTCAGGGTGCATACTATGTGATGGTTGATATTTCGGAATTTAGCAGAGATAATGATATGAAATTTTGCGAGTGGCTGATAAGAGAAGTTGGAGTAGCGGCGGTTCCCGGTTCGAGCTTTTTTCGGGAGAATATCAATCACTTCATTCGTTTCCACTTTGCAAAAAAGAGTGATACACTCATAGAGGCATTAAATCGATTATCGGGCATCAGGCAGAAATTTAAGCATGGCCTCTTTTTGGGATAGTGCAAAAAACAAATGAGAGAAATATAAATAGGGGATTGTCATATGTTGAGCATAGCCATTATTGACGATATAAAGCAATGTGCTTTGGATATGGAAGCATTTCTTTTACAAGCCATCGATATGAGCGAATGCAATGTGGAAAAATACGATAATGAATACACTTTTCTTGAAAATATCGAAAATGGTGTGAAATATGATATTGTATTTTTGGACATTGTATTGAATAACATGAATGGCATTGATGTAGCAAAAAAAATTAATATGCAATTACCATATACAAATATTATTTTTGTATCGGCAAATGAAGATTATTTCAAGGATGTATATGGCGCGAAACATTGTTATTTTTTAACGAAGCCATTAGAAATGGAGCGGTTTAACGTAGCGATTTTGATGGCTCTTAATAATTTAAAAAACAACGGATTTTTTATAACAACAAAAAAGGGTAAATATAAAATACTTTTTGACGATATATTATTTTTGGAAAGCTCACTTAAAAATACAAGGATACATTTTTCAAATAATACAATTGCGGAATATGCAGTATCATTATTGAAAATAGAAGATAAACTACCTCGAGATAAATTTTTAAGAACACACAAAAGCTTTATTGTGAATCTAGATCTGCATATCGGCTCTGAAAGGTCTAAAATATATATGCCCTACGAAAAAGTGGTGCCAATTAGCAAAAAACACGTCAACTTAGTTCGAGAAAAGATGATACTATATCTTGGAGGCGCGCTATGTTGTATTTGATTACCATGGTAGGGTTTATTATAGAACAATCTATTTTTACCTATTTTTTGCTGTCCTTATTGCAATCAAAATTCAGCAGATTTAATACTTGGCTCATCATCATTTTAAATGTGTTTGTTTTACAGACGCTACTATTGCCGGTGTGGGATAAGCTTAGCATAAGGTCATCTATTTTGGTTGTTGAAACATTGACATTAGTAGTATTTGTGTTCAAGGATCGTTTTATTAAAAAATTTATCATGGGACCATTGGGTCCACACTCGACCGGACGGCCATCCTCTCCAGCTGAGCGGCT
>CAZQDP010000003.1:0-48431 GCA_964592375.1 uncultured Eubacteriales bacterium
GCACTTTTGCCTTGCACGAGATATGATGAAATCGTGCACATGTTGCATACAACCGATGAAGCGCAAATCATGCTCCAGCGGCGCGGCACGCCTCCCATCTCGGCCGTGAGCGACATTACCATCCCCATCAAAAGAGCCATGGGTGGTGGTACGCTTAGCCTTGGAGAGCTTCTGGCGGTGGCTGCTGTCCTTCGCACATCACATGCGATTGCAAAATATTTTTCCAATGAAGAGAGTGGTGTTTTGCACGGCCTTGCAAAGGCTATTGTCAATTTATCTTCGCCGGAGAGGACGATTTCCGATGCGGTGCTCAGCGACGAAGAGGTAGCGGACTCTGCCAGTGCGCAGCTTGCGATCATTCGGCGGAAAATTGGGGCGGCAAACAATAAAATCCGAAGCACCTTGCAGGATATGATTCACTCTCCCAAATACACAAAGTATTTGCAGGATCCCATCGTTACCATGCGGGGGGATCGGTACGTTCTTCCTGTGAAAAGTGAACATAGGGCAATGGTTTCCGGAATTGTGCACGATAGCTCTGCCAGCGGTGCCACCTTATTTATTGAACCCATGGCGGCGGTAGAGGCGAATAATGAGCTAAGAGAGCTTTCTTGCAGGGAAAAAGAAGAGATTGAAAAAATTATCGCGGAGCTTTCCGCCCTTGTGGCGGAGCATGCAACGGAGATAGAAGTGAATTATCTGGCGGTGATTGAATTTGACTGTCTGTTTGCCAAGGCTTCTTTTTCGCTTCGGTACAAATGCGCGTGTCCCGAAATGAACCGCCAAGGATTGATTGATATTAAAAAAGCACGCCATCCGCTTATCGACCAGGGCAAGGTGGTACCCATTGATATCCGAATTGGGCAGGGGTATACCACCCTGGTGATTACCGGCCCCAACACCGGCGGGAAAACGGTTACACTCAAAACAGTGGGGCTGTTTATTCTGATGGCGCAGTCAGGGATCCATCTTCCTTGCGCTGAGGGCACAAGCCTGCCGGTATTTGAAAAGGTTTTTGCAGATATAGGAGATGAGCAGAGCATTGAGCAGAGCCTAAGCACCTTTTCGGCTCATATGCTGGGCATTGTGGATATTCTAAAGGAAGCCGACGAGAAGAGCATTGTACTATTTGATGAGCTGGGCGCAGGAACAGATCCGGAGGAAGGCGCCGCGCTTGCCATTGAAATTCTTGAATATATCAAAAACATTGGCGCCATGGCGGCGGCTACCACCCATTATAGTGAACTCAAGCTCTATGCCTTATCTGCCAAGGGCGTAGAAAACGCATGCTGCGAATTCGATGTGGCAACCCTTCGGCCAACCTATAAGCTATTGATTGGACTGCCCGGCAAAAGCAATGCTTTTGCCATATCCAAGCGCTTAGGGCTTATGGAGCATATCATCGAGGGGGCAGCCGGCAGAATGAAGGCGGATAGTCTGCGCTTTGAGGATGTTATTGCCCAATTGCAGCGGCAAAAGGAAGAAAGTGAACGAGCCATTTTGAAGGCCACGGAATATGAAAATAAGACCAAAAAAGAATTAGAGGAAGGCATTGCACTTGGGGAAAAATCTAGGGAAGAGGAGCGGCGCATCGTAGAGCGGGCAAGAGCGCAGGCGCAGGAAATCATTGAGCAGACGAAGGCAGAAATGGCGCAACTCTTAAAACAAGCGCAAGAGGTTGCCATGGATACAAACGAGAAGAACAGCATGCAAAAAATAGAACAGCTGCGCAAAACCCTGCGTGATAAAGGCAGTGAGATGGGCAAAAAGGTCAAAGAGGAAAAAAAGAAACAAGCCACCCTTAGCGCAAAGGATATTAGGCCTGGAACCTTTGTGGAAATCCTTTCCTTAGGGGACAGAGGCTATGTAATCAATGCGCCAAACGGCGTGGGCGATTTGCAAGTACAGGTAGGTATTATGAAAATCAAAACAAACCTTTCGGATTTGCGGCTCATCAAGGAGCAAAATGAACAGAGCAAGGGGAAAAATGTTGTCCGAGGCATGGCGGGACTGAAGAGCGTGGATGTAAAGATGGAAATCGATGTGCGAGGGCAGCTGGCAGATGAAGCAGTGATGAATGTGGAAAAGTTTATTGACGATGCAAGCTTATCTTCGCTTCGAACCATTTCGGTCATCCACGGCAAGGGCACCGGTGCTCTGCGAAATGCCATCCACCAAAGCCTACGCAGTAACAAGGCGGTGAAATCCTTCCGACTTGGCACCTATGGCGAGGGCGATATGGGTGTGACTATTCTTGAACTAAAATAAAAGCAGGAGCGCACACTCGTGGGAGTTTAAATAAAAAGCCACTTTCACCTAAAGATAAGCCACTGCATTTATCGGAAGATGGTGCTATAATGAGAATGGCTATAAAAAATGGTTTATCGCTTGCCAAAAAAGCGGTTGTGGCATGGTGGCAGGAATGCGTATGCCCGAAGGATAATGGAGGATTGTATGATAAAGATGAACGCGAAGCAGTACAAGGATAAGGTGGATGCCTGCTGGCTTGGTAAAAATATAGGCGGTACGCTTGGGGCACCCTACGAATGGATTCGGCAAATAAACGATGTGACTTTTTATGCCCAGGATCCCGGCGGAAGTCCCCTGCCCAATGATGACCTTGATATTCAGCTTTTGTGGCTGATTATGCTGGAAGATATTGATTCCGAACCCGATAGCCGCCTGATGAGCGAATACTGGGTGAAGTATGTAACCCCCTACTGGTGCGAATATGGTACTGCCAAGGCAAATTTATCGGCTAAGCTTTTGCCCCCACTGTCCGGCACGCATCAAAATCCATTTAAGGATAGCTGCGGTGCATATATTCGTTCGGAAATTTGGGCCTGCGTGGCACCCGGTAATCCGGCGCTTGCTGTGCGATATGCCTTGGAAGATGCCATGATTGACCATGGATTTGGCGAAGGCACCTATGCAGAGATATTCTGCGCGGCGATAGAGAGTGCGGCTTTTGTGGAAAGCAATATACATACACTGATAGACATTGGTCTGTCCTATATTCCCGAAGGGTGTGGCGTGGCCGGGGCGGTAGGCCTGGTCCTAAAAATGTGGCAGGAAAAGAAGCGTTATTTGGAGGTAAGGGAGGCTCTTCTTGAAAATTATAGAGGGCAATCCTACTATGGCAGAACCAGCCAAAGGGATATGGAAAAAGGATTTCACAATGGGCAGGACGGCTACGATGCACCGTCTAATATCGGGATTGTTATTATCGGACTGCTGTATGGAGAAGGGGATTTTGGGAATTCGCTATGTTATGCGGTCAACTGCGGTGAGGATACGGATTGTACAGCCGCTACCATCGGTTCCATATTTGGCATTATCCACGGCACGGCCGGCATCGAAGAAAAATGGACAAAACCAATTGGTCGAAGCATTCAGACCATGTGCCTCAATATCGGGGAGCTTGGTGCTTTTCAAAGCAGGGTTCCGTCTTCAATAGATCATTTAACAAGTAGGGTCTATGCCATATGCGAGCGAATTTCTAAAAAGTATAATAAAGGGTTTGTGCTGACTGACTCTTCTGAGACGCTTGTGGATATTCAAAGCGAATCGCTTAAAGGGCAGAAGGATAACAGTGTCATATACAAGCATAAGGATCGAGTGCACCACAAATTTACCGCGTTTGATGTATATGTGGATTTGGGTGGCGACTGCGAAATTGCAAGCAATACCCCTAAAAAAATTAAGTTGTATATTCAAAACAACCGAGGTATTCCGGAAATGCTGGATGTGAAGATCTGGAAGGATGAAACGGTAAGCGTAAACGGACCAGTCAGTGGCAAGTTGAATGCAGGGGTTCGAAGAACCGGATGCATGGTCACTGTTTTTGAATTTGAAATTTCAACTCAGATTTGCGGTAGCGTGGATTTGGTTGTGCAGCTGACACCCTCCACATTAGCAAATAGTATGTTGGTGCCCATTACACTGCTTGGAAAACTATCACAAACCGTTGATGAATGGCATGTAGATAAAAAAAGTGTTGACAGATCGTAATTTACATGGTAAAAAATTCTATTCTCTTTGCACTGCACATTCATCTACAGTACAAACTGAGCAGACGATGAACTTTGAGTAAAGTTCATGGGGCTGGGCCATTTTTGGTAGCAGGTTCGTTAATACCTGTGGGACAGTAAAATGTTCTGCAGGTATTTTTGGTTTTTGTAGGGCATTTGTTGGATATATCCGGTTGCCATAGAGTGATGAAAATGAATGCTTTAATGCATATTTGGAGGCGAAAACATAACACAGCCTAAAAATGAAAGCTTTTTTCGCAAAGCGTGAGAGGTGTTGGCACAGCCAATGTTTCTGCCGCTCTTCATGTGCCGCTGAGCTTAGCTCCTTTATCATAGGCAGAATTTGCGATGGTCATTGGTCTTTCACTTTTGGCGGTAATGTGGTTTGAACTTGTGAAGCTTTTCTGGCAAATCAGAGGAAAACAGAAGCCGATCAAACACCAGTGATACACTGCCAATGAGAGGAGAGACATCTTCAAATTTTGAAATCAATATGGGGGTATTCTTATAGCCGGCACTAATGGTACTGCTCTGCAGTTGCCTTTGTAGTGCGCTAAGAATAAGGCTACCTCCTATTGCAATATCATGCCCCAAAAACACCGCCTGAGGGTCAAATAAATTAATCATACTCACCATGCCAACACAAAGGAAACGGCATAGGTGCTCCAGCAGTTCAATGCAGAGCGCATCGCCCCTTCCGGCGCACCGGCAAATGGCGGCATAATCAATTTCCTCAAGGCTTGTGAGCATGGTCACTTTGCCGCCCGATATGGCGCTTTTGGCCATGGATACAATAACGGGTATACTCGCATAAAGCTCTAAACAACCCTTGTTGCCACAGCTACAGGGGGGGCCATCAAAATAAATGCTGGTGTGACCTATTTCACCACCAAACCCCATATCCCCTCTGTATAGATTGCCATCGGCCACAATGCCGGCACCTATGCCGTTTGTCACGCCGAGATAGACAAAATTCTTCATATTCTTTGCATGGCCATAATATTTTTCTGCCAAAGCAGAGGTATTCATATCATTTTCCAAAAAAATCGGTAAGTCGAAGTGATGTAGAAGTGCTTGTACGATAGGAATGTTATGTAGCCCATAAAAATTCGGAGGGGCAAGGATCATGCCGGCGACTGAATCAATGGGCCCAATAGCGCTTATACCAAGACCAATTGGCCAAGTGCAATCGTCCACTAGTAGTTCATGCGTAATTTGTATGGCTTTATCGCACAGCGAATTGCTATTTTCATAAGGCCCGAGCGCTATTTCAATGCTCTTTTTGATATTGCCCTTTAAGTCTGCAATGCAACCCTTTATATAATCCCTTGAAATATACAGACCCGCGCCATGCAAACTTGCGGGCACAATATCCAGTAAAATAGGATGGCGACCGATTGCGGTTGCAACCTGTCCTATTTCAAAAACAATGCCCTCTTCTAAAAATTCATGAATGATATTGGTCAGCGACATTTTGCTAAGACCCGTTTGCTTGGAAAGCGCAATGCGGGAAATGGGCGCATGGAGGCTAATGAGTTTTAAAATTAAATTTCTGTTTGCTACTTTATTATCTTGATGGTTTTTCCCATTCATGTGCAACCCACCTTTATTGATATACAAATAGCTTAACATAAAAAGCGGAATTTGAAAAGAGGCTATTTTTTATTTTTTTAACGTAAAAATTGTTCGTGTTCATCTGCAAATTGCAATCATATCCATACGCATCATCGCATCTGAGCAGGGTGGTGGGTAATCGGATAGATAAATATTTCTGTGATATGCCTCGGCAGATATATCATAGGTTGCGCTTATAAATTTAGCTGCCTAAATCCTTCTTTCGTCGTACGAATAACAACCTCACTCAAACCCAATAATCCAATAAGGTTTGGTATTGCCATAAGCCCATTTAAAGTATCGGATATATCCCAAACAAGATGGAGCTCTGAAATTGCACCGAATACAATGACAGATAAAAAAAGCAGCGTATAATATTTGATGTATCTCGCCCCTGCAAGGTATTCTATGCACTTCCCTCCGTAAAACGACCAAGCAAGAATAGAGGAAAAGGCGAAAAAAATAAGCGAAATGGCCACAATGTATTTTCCAAAATGGGGCATAGCTGTATCAAATGCAAAAGCAGTAAGCGCAGAGCCCGATTGCCCGTTGGTCCATGCACCTGAAACCATAATTGCAAAAGCAGTAATGGAACACATGACAATTGTATCAAAGAAAACTTCAAACACACCCCATAGGCCTTGTCTTGCAGGGTGGTCTGTATTTGCTGCGGCATGTGCAATGGAAGCGCTTCCTAAACCGGCTTCATTTGTAAATACACCACGAGCAATCCCCTTTTGAATTGCAGTAGCCACCGTTGCGCCAGCAAATCCTCCAATGGGAGCGGAAGGATGAAAAGCGCCACTGAAAATAATAGCCACCGCGTGGGGGATGCCGGAAAAATTGACGATAATGACAATAAGCGCACCTAAAATATAAAATACAGACATGGCAGGGACAACTTTTTCTGTTATCATTGCAATTTTTTTTACGCCGCCAATGACAGATATGCCAACAAGAGAGGCCAAAGCAATTCCGGTTAATAAAGGAGACACATGAAAAGCTGCGTGCATGGCAGAGGAGATTGAATTCGATTGAGCCATATTTCCAACGCCAAAAGATGCAGCAACGCCAAACACAGCGTAGAGAGAAGCCAGCCATTTCATATGTAACCCTTTTTCAATAAATATCATCGGTCCACCAATCCATTCGCCTCTTGTGTTTCGCTTGCGATACTTTATTGCCAATGTAACCTCTGCATACTTAGTCATCATCCCAAGAAAAGCCGACACCCACATCCAAAAAATGGCCCCCGGGCCTGCAATGGTAATTGCAGTTGCAACTCCGGCAATATTGCCAGTGCCAATTGTGCCAGCAAGCGCAGTGGACAATGCTTGAAACGGAGAGATGCCTCCTTTATCCTTTTTCGATACATGGCAAAGTAGTGGTTGTATTATTGTTTCGCTGATGACTGATCGGAACTTAAAGATTTGCAGAAAACCTGTTCTAACAGTAAAATAGAAACCCGTTCCTAAAAGAACGGTAATCATAACTGGCCCCCAAACAAGATGATTGATGGTGCTGTTTATTTGCGCTATGGCAATGACAATATTATTCATATAAATTCCTCATACAAACGCTATTCACTCCTCGATTTTTGATATTCATATCAGTATATGTTTTAAGGATAGAGACTATTCGGTAGAAGTCATAGTAGGCATTGGTATTCTTTGATGCAATTATGCATATTAATTGCTTGACATGGCACATTTTTTGCAGGATAATATATGCTAAAGCGTTTTGATAATTTCATTGCCTATTCATCTATATAGGCCCGCGCATCCACATGCTGCCAAGACTTCTATGAAAGTAGCAGACGAGAATATGAGGGGGAGAATTTGATGAATTCAACAAGTTATGCAAGCTTTTTTGATTATGCAGTAGAGTATGACATCAAGCAGCATAGGTTCCAATGCACATATGGCGCTAAAGGAACGGTAATGGAGGCTAAAATTGACGGTTTATATGCGTTAAACAATAAAATTGTGAGCACAGCGGATTATAAGAAATGTACGGCCAAGCGGACTTTTCAAATGGACAGCGTAACGCTGAGCATCCTCTATGAGGATGGTCCTAAAAAGCAGCCGGATTTTTCAATAGACTTTATCGTAGGTCTTCAGGGCATACAAATTTGCACGCGTCAAAGTGAGAATATTGAGGTTCACTTCGATGGAAAGCTTTTGTGGGGCATGGATATGGAAAACAGCACCTTTGCAATTTGCTTTGATCGCCAGGGACCGGATTTGCGGGCCGCGTTGGGGCCGGCAACCTCAACGGTGGACAATGCGCTTTTAGATCGATTCAGTGGCGACGCATTATGCCTTACAGAGGGTGAAAAATTGCGGCTTCGTTTTGATTGGAAGCAGGCGGCATACCGTTTTCACGTAAAAACAGGCCGGGGTAGCTTTGGAATGCACATCAAAAACAATGTATATAAAGAGAGATACGGCGTTGAGTACAAGCCAATCAATAAAAACAGCACTTTTTCAAAGCCGCCAGCAGGATGGATGACATGGTATGCAGTGAAGTTTGATGCATGCGAAAAAATTGTACTCGAAAATGCAGCTTTTCAATCAAAGCATCTAAAAGATTTTGGAGCAGATACCATCTGGGTTGATTGGGAATGGCATCATCAGGATTTACAAGGCATAAGAGATGATGGCACAGACTCCTTTCATCCGGACCGGGGAAGATATCCAAATGGGCTTGCGTTTATATCCAAGGAGATACAAGATTTAGACCTCATTCCAGCGTTATGGGTGGGGTTTACAAATGATCCATCTGAAAATGAATATATCAAGGAAAACAAGGATGTGGTGATTGCGCAAACTCCCAAGTGGTGTGGGCAATATTTTTTGGATATAAGCCACCCGAAGTTCTTGAATGAGTATCTCCCAAAAGCCTTTGGGCAGGTGAAGGAGTGGGGGTATGAGGCATTAAAATGGGACTGTTTGCCTATAACGCTAAAAATTCATGATGAATACCGCCAAAACATGTACAATCAGTCTATCACGGTCAAGGATGCATATCGAAATGCCGTAAAGGCCGCACGTGGAGTGATGGGAGAAGACTTTTATATGCTGTCCTGCTCGTGCGAGAGAAGCACTGATGTTTTGTACGCGGCGGATATGTTTGATGCGGCGCGCATAGGTGGAGATATCTTTTTATGGAATGAGTTTATTTTGGAATGTATTGAGAAGGTAATGAAGTTTTATCCGCTACACAATGTGCTTTTGTATAACGACCCCGACAATATCGTGTTGCGAGAAGAATTTAATACCTATGCGCAGGCGCAATCCAGGGCTTGCTTTGTATCTCTTTTGGGTTTGCCAATCACACTTGGTGATATTCTTCCCGAATTACCTGCGGAGCGTATTGAGCTTATTAAAAGGATATTACCCACAATTGACGCACATCCGATGGACATTTCGCAGACCACTTTTGACCGGCGCATGATCAAGACAAATCTTGCGATTGAGACTCCTTTTGAAAGCTGGAATGTGGCAGGCATTTTAAATCTTTTGGATAAGCCGGTGAAGGCACAGCTACATATCATAGACGATTTGCATCTGAATGAAGGAAACTATTTTATCTATGATTATTGGGAAAATAGATTAATCGGTGAGACTGATAAAAGCGTTACGATATCGCTTTGCTCCTGTGAGACTAAAATCTTGTGCATACGAAAAAAGCTTGATAGGCCACAGATACTGAGCAGCTCACGGCATATTACGCAGGGTGCTGTGGATTTTAAACGCGTGCAATGGGATGAAACAAATCTGAGCCTATCGGGCATTTCAAGCGTTGTGGTGGGTGATCCGTACGAAGTGGTATTATATGTGCCTGATGGATACCGACCTATTTTCGATAAAAATGTCCTTCCGTCTATGCAACTTGAAGATAGAAGTAAAAATGTAAAAAGCTTGATGCTAAAACCAACGCAGACCGGCGATATTTCATGGTCGGTTGCTTTTGCCAAAGAATGAGCAGGTTAGAGGGTTTGGGAACAATCATGATTTCTGAGAAATTGTAGTTCACTTTCAATCCAGATTTGATGTTGTTTAATTGCAATTTGCAAATTCTCTTCAGTATCGTATTCTTCAGGCGTGATGGAATTGTTGACTCCTTGTATAATGTGAGTTATTCCCATCTCTTTCATATCGTAGCTATTTATAAAAAACACATGCGTATGAGTGACATTTTAAAAACGAATTTAAAAAGCAATCAAGTATATCTATATGAAGAAAAATGAATATTTGCTTCCATGTTTAGTCATATTATCAGAAGCATAAAATCCTGTGCTATAACAAAAACTATTGATAATGATTGTTCTAACAAGTTCACTTTATGAGAAGGAGATTTTGAATATGGCTCACTATACCGGTGTGGTTAAATGGTTTGATAATGAAAGAGGATATGGGTTTATCTCTACAAATGATGGGGATGATGTTTTCTTGCATCATTCACAAGTAAAGGAAAAAGGCAACGATAAAGATATCCATGAAGGGGAAGAGGTAAGCTTTGATATTACAATGGACCATGAAAGGCGAGCGGCTATTAATGTACAAAAGCAATAGACAATATGATGCATAAACGCCTATCCGTTCTTTATTCGCAGGTGCATATCAAATCTTGAAGCACTGCAGGTTAACACGCTCAAATACCATTCCACGATGCGGGCGCATTGGACAGATTACGTTATTATAAAACGTAGCAACCATAACAAAAAGGCACCATAACTGTCTTGAAAAATCAAGGTCATCATGGTGCCTAAATAAATACATTCACCGCTATATTTTCCTCTTTGGTTGATGGAAATAAGCACCACAAAAGCCCAATATAAAGGGATTTGTATGGATAAACTGGCATTCCATAAAATTGAATGAGTGGTGGATTTTGAGGGTCCGGATGTATGACTACTTCGCATCACCAATCAATCCGATTGCCTTCATTATCAATGAATATTTTTTCCTGTGAGCTTTGCATCTCGCGCGCTAACAAATCAGATAACTTCACCGCTGTTTTATAAGGATCAAGTGATGCATTTTGGCCGCCCATATCTGTTCTCATCCATCCCGGATGAAGTGCGAGCAGTTTTATATTTTTTTCTTTTAAAGCATTATCCAGAATTTTGGTTGCCATATTCAGCGCCGCTTTTGACATACAATAGTCAAACTCTTTCTTTCTCCGGCACTCCTGAATTTTGCCGCTTTCCGAAGAGATATTGACAATCATGGACCGCTCCAATCCCTTTAGCATACTGAGGAATGCTTGCACCACGCGAAGGGGGCCGATTGCATTTACATTATATACCTCAAGGCACTCATCCAAATTGGTGCTATCTAGCTCCTCAAAGGATGTTTCGCTATGAATACCGGCATTGTTGATGATGATATCGATTTTGTCCGTATACTGCCTAACAACATCAAAAGATTTCTGCACAGAGGCGCTACTTGAAACATCCATTTCAACCACGATGAGCTGCTCCCCATATTGCTCTTTTAGTGCGCGGATAAGCGCACTGTTTGTATCTCGCACGCCGGCATATACAATATCTCCTATTTCTAAATATCGCCCTGCCAAAAAGTAACCAAGACCCCTTGATGCACCGGCAATGAGCACATGTTTATTCATTATAATTCCTCCCTTGCTTTAATGTATTTATCATTACATTATACAGAATAGCAGACCTAAAAAACATATATAGATGTGCGTTCTTGATGCATTGATGTTGTTTTTTACTTGAAAAATCAAAAGATTGCATATATAATAAAGTGATGCGAAGCGGACTCGTAGATAAAAAGATTTTTATATAGAAGGGCTGATGGTTTTCATGATGAAGCAGTACTATAACAGACCACTGGGTTTTGGAGAGCTGCATCTGCATTACTGTGGCTATGAAAATGATTTTATATCCTGCTCGCTCCACGTTCGGGATTGCTTTTTGATGCACTATGTTACCAAAGGAGAAGGGGAATTTGTCTTAGACGGCAAGACCTATCCTATTTGCCAGGGCATGGCGTTTCTCATTTCTCCAAATCTATTCACCAGCTATCGTAGCGTGGATGAAGCATGCCCTATTTCATTTAGCTGGATAGCCGTTGGCGGGTCAAGCGCCAAAAAAATATTGCACAGTTGCCATCTTTCCATTGAGCATCCGGTCACTACCATTGAACAATCCTATGGTATTGATATGCTGATAAAAAAAATATCCCATGCGGTGAGTGACAAACGGTCACAATTTGAAATTCTATCACAATTATACTTTATCATCTCTCAAATGGAAAAATGTGCGCTACAAAGCATACAGAGCAAGTACCCCGTTCTAAGCATGGCGCAAACCTATGTAAGTGCCGCAGTTCAGTTCATCGAATGTAATTACATGAAAGACATTCATATTTTGCAAATTGCAAAGCATATTGGAATTGAAAGAACCTACTTCTCTAAAATATTTAAATGCCATACATCTCACTCACCGCAGGAGTATCTACTAAGGTATAGAATAAACAAGGCAATAACACTCATGAAGGATAAAAATGCGAAGTTAAAGGAAATTGCCGTTTGCGTAGGAATTCCCGATCCATATTATTTTTCAAGGATATTTAAAAAGGTAAGTGGGAAATCGCCCTCCTTTTATATGAAAGAATTATCTATATAGAAACAGGATAGCAACATGCCTTGGTTGTGAGCTTATTCTGCAAGCACAAAAGACAGATACAGGAAGACACTCACTATAAAACAATGAAAATAAAAATTCAATATTGATTTTTTATTATGCATATGATAATATATAGTAAAATAATTATACTATTGTGGGGGCGAATAATATGTTTGATGTGGTTTGTATTGGTATTTTGGTGGCAGATGTCATTGTCAAGCCTGTAAACAAAATCCCGGAAGCAGGAAAGCTTGGACTGATTGATGCGGTGACCTTGTGCAGTGGCGGTTGTGCCATGAGTGCCGCTGTGGATATGGCGAAAATCGGAGCCGCACCTGCGCTTATCGGAAAAATTGGAGAGGATGGATTTGGCGCATTTTTATCTGCCGAGCTTTCTCACTATGGCGTTGACATTACCGGTCTTATTGTGGATAAGGCCGCGCACACCTCTGCCTCCGCCGTTTTGGTGGATGGCAGTGGAGAGCGTACTTTTTTACACTCTCCGGGGGCCAACGGCGAGCTGACGGATACGGATGTGGATTTTGGCATCATTGAAAAATCCAAAATTGTATTTATTGCCGGCACCATGCTCATGCCTTCCTTTGATGGGGCACCGTGTTCAAGAGTGCTGAAAAGGGCCAAAGAAATGGGAAAAATCACTGTGCTGGATACGGCATGGGATGATCAGGGGCGCTGGATGGAGGTACTGGAGCCTTCCATGCCTTATTTGGATTATTTTATTCCCAGTATTGAAGAGGCCACGCAGCTCAGCGGTGAGAGCGAGCCGGGAAAAATAGCGGCATGTTTTTTTGAAAAGGGAGTAGGCACGGTAGTGATTAAACTTGGTAAAAATGGGTGCTTCGTGCAGGAGAACAAAACGGCAGAGGGGTATTATGTGCCAACATATTCACATATTAAGGCAGTAGATACCACCGGGGCGGGAGATTCCTTTTGTGCAGGCTTTTTATATGGATTGTCTCAATCGATGAGTATTTTGGATTGCGCCAAGTTTGCCAATGCGGTGGGGACACACTGCGTCATGGCAGTGGGTGCCACCACGGGCATAAAAAGCTACCGCGAAATTCGAGGGTTTATGGATGAGGTGGAAAAAGAAACTTGATATTGATGATCAATGCGAAGATATTTTAAGTAGAGGGGATTTGCGAATGAAGGCGGTTATGTACGGCGCGGGCAATATCGGAAGAGGGTTTATCGGGCAGCTTTTTTATAAATCCGGCTATGAGGTCGTTTTTATTGATGTAAATGAAAACATGATAGAGGAAATCAATCGGCGGGGAAGCTATCCTGTGACCATACTTGGCACTGCCACTGTGCACGAAGAAATGGTAGAAGGAGCACACTGCGTCAATGGTATGGACGAAGAAGCGGTAGCGCAGGCAATTTCTAGTGCAGATATTTTAGCCACTGCGGTGGGTGTCAATGTCCTGCCAAGGATTGCGAAAAATTTGGCAAAAGGCATAGAAAAACGGTTTTTGCTTGGCAACAACAAGCCGCTGAATATCATTATTTGCGAAAATAAAATTGGAGCAGACACATACATAAAGGAGCTAGTTTTGCAGCATCTCCCAAGTGATATGGTAGCTTGGATGGAAGAAAATATCGGGTTGGTGGAGGCCTCAATAGGGCGTATGGTACCACTACAGACACCGCAAATGCAAAATGGAGATATCCTCAGGGTGTGCGTGGAGAGCTATGATTTGCTTCCGGTAGACAAGGATGCGTTTCGGGGAGAAATACCACATATTCATAATATGGTTCCTTTTTCTCCATTTGCATTTTACATTGAGCGAAAGCTGTACATCCACAATATGGGCCATGCCATGACGGCGTATTTGGGCAGTCTGAAGGGATATCAATTCATTGATGAGGCCATAGCAGATCCGGCCATTTTTCAGTGCGTACAAAGTGCGATGATGCAGTCGGGACTTGCGCTTAGCATGCGGCATAAAGTTGATTTCGTAGAGATTAAGGAGCATATTGAAAATCTTTTGGAACGCTTTGCAAATAAAAGATTAGGAGATACGCCGCAAAGAGTTGGAGGCGATCTGATGCGAAAGCTCTCACGAGAGGACAGGCTAGTCGGCGCACTTCTATGCTGCGAAGGGGAGGCGGTTGAGCCGACTTATATTTGTCTTGCTATCGCCGCCGCCATGCTGTTTGAAGATAAGGGCTTTGCATTCTCAGATCCACTGGAAATATTACATAAGGTATGCAAAATAGAAAAAGGAAAATGGCATGATCTTATTCTTCGTTGTTATTTAGAACTTAAAACGGGGATGGATATTTGTGATATGCAAGGGTTAGCCCGGCAGGACATAAAAGAATAATTTATCTGCATTGCAAAGATGCTTTTTGAACGCTTAAGTTGCAGGCCTTCTTTCAATATCGGCACCAAGCTGCTGGAATTTTTCCTCTATCCTACAGTAGCCCCTATCCACGTGCTCAATATCTTCAATTTCCGTTTCGCCTTCTGCGCACAGGCCGGCTATAATCATGGCTGCCCCTGCCCGAAGATCGGTTGCGCGAACTTTGGAGCCGCTCAAGGTAGATACCCCTTCGATAATTGCCGTTCTGCCCTCTGTTTTTATTTCAGCGCCCATGCGCATGAGCTCACCCATATGCATAAATCGATTTTCAAAAATGGTTTCAATAATGACGCTGGTGCCTTCGGTCACACTCATCAGCGCAGCAAACTGCGCTTGCATATCCGTTGGAAATCCTGGAAACGGCAGGGTTTTAATATTGGAGGAATGCAAATGCGTATCCGCGACGATGGTGAGGCAATCGTTTTCTTCGGTAATCACAACACCGATTTCTCGAAGCTTTGCAATAATTGGCTTTAAATGGCCGGGCATGACATTTTCCAAAGTAACCCTGCCCCCGGTAGCGGCTACGGCTGTCATAAATGTGCCGGCTTCTATTCGGTCGGGGATAATAATATGGTTAGCACCTGATAAAGACGTCACCCCGGTGACTTTAATGGAGTCGGTGCCGGCTCCTCGAATATCCGCACCCATTTCCACAAGAAAATTGGCAAGGTCCGTAACCTCCGGTTCCACGGCGGCATTTTCAATAATGGTTTGTCCATCGGCCATGCAGGCGGCGATTAAAATATTTTCAGTGGCACCAACACTGGGAAAGTCTAAGTATATTTTTGTTCCATGCAATTGCTGGGCACTCAGCTCAATATACCCGTTTTCCTGCCGAATTTGTGCTCCCATGGCACTGAGTCCTTTTAGGTGCAAATCCACAGGTCTGCTACCGATGGGGCAACCCCCTGGCAAGCTGATTTTGGCTTTTCCCCATCTGGCAAGTAGTGCCCCGCTAATGAGAAACGAGGCCCTGAATTTATTCACAAGCTCATAGGGGGCATCAAACCGAGGATCCCCGGAGGGAGATAGGGTAATTTGATTTTCAATACGGTCTACAGCGTAGCCCAAATGCCGAAGTAGGGAGCACATATCTTCCACATCGCTCAGTAGCGGTACATCATCAATGGTGCAAGGAGAATTTGCCAGAATTCCTGCTGCCAAAATGGGAAGAGCGGAATTTTTAGCTCCATCCACCCTCACTTTCCCCCAAAGGCTTCCGGTTTTTTTAACAATTAATTTCTGCACTTCCATTTCCGTCCTTTCGGCTAATGAAATCATTGCAAGATGCACATACTGTATTTGTAGGTGCGTTTTATGCGACCATTTTGAACACATTGCAATGATTTTATTATTTCACAAGCCTACCTATGATATGCAACGAAAAATTTGTTATGCACTCCAAAAAAATTATATTTAACAAAAAGGATACATAAGCTTATCTTTTTCATGATTAACTCTTCACATTTAAAGGAAATCTACATGATTAAAAAATAAAGCATTGACGCATTTGCATGCCAAACGCGGCTTATCGCACAACGGATTTATCATACTCAGATGGGCTACGTCCGGCATGCTGGCGAAATGCGGCAGAGAAGTGGTGAACACTGGAAAAGCCAAGTGCCTCCGCTATTTGGGTGTAATTGAGATTGCCCTCCCGAATCATGCGTTTGGCGGCATTGACCTTCAAACTGCTTAAATACGCTTTTACCGGCTTTCCGGAGTAATGCTTAAAAATCTCCTGCATCATGGTGGGGTTTGTGCCAAATGCCGAAGACAGCTGACCTACCGTGATATGACTTGCAATATGTTCTTCTATATATTGATTGATTTGATGCCATATTAGTTTTTCCCTATTTGACCTGCTTTTCTTTAAAGCAGGTCTTTTTCTGCGCAAACCGCCAAGGCGGCGGTATAAGCTGATCAGAAGCCATTCTAACGCCATTTTAATAATTTGGGTGGAAAAGAGGGGTGCTTCGGAGCGCTTGTTGACAGCAAATAATTGCGTTTCATCAATTCCCGGCGTATCAAAAGACAAATGCCATTCCTCAATGGCAGAAGCGATGAGTTGTTTCTCGCTTTCATCCAAAGAAACAAGGCATTTTTCAAAAACATGCATATAGCGGGCCTCGCACTCGAAAATAATTACCACAATGCTGGGCGCTGTATGGTCAAACGATTTCAGAGAGTGCTGCTCGCCCGGCTTATGAAAGGCCAAATCTCCTGCGCTCATCACGAATTCTTCCTGATCCATGGAAATGGTGATCTTGCCCTTGTCCACATAAATCATTTCCCAACAGTTATGCACATCTTGCGCGGAGTCATAGGAGGTAGAATACTCATTGTAGCGCATTGTATACATATAATTGATGCAAAAGTCTTGGCGGAGCTTTGTTGCATGAATGATAAAACTATCTTGTGGTGACGCAATTTTATTAATTTCAATATATTTCTTTTTACCAGAAGTCAACCCATTCACCTCCGCAAAACTCGCTACTAGATTATTATACACGCATTATGGTATGCGGTCAACGCTGTTTTTAAACATATAGAACAAATAGACAATAAGCGGTATCTCTTTTGGTCTAAAACGACGAAAAAAAGGCAACTGCATTTACAAATATAATAAAATTAAGTATAATGAATTTATAATAGAGTGATTGCACTTTTTACCATGATTAGAAAAAGAGATGATAAAGCTTATGTCGCTGTATTGCGACTGTGCTACCTTTGTAATTTGCACTTATTTCGGGAGGTAGGAAAGGATTTGTGATAGAAAATGAAAAAAAATAGTTTCATGCTGATTTTGGCACTGCTCTTGAGTACCTGCACCACGATGGGCACCATGGCGCAGGATACGGTGAGCCTCATGGGCGCACCATCTACCTATTATCTTAGCACCGTGGATTTCCAAAGCCTGAGCGCCGGAGCAAAATACAACAATATTACATACACATCGATTGTGCAAGATGGCACCAATAAATATCTGCAAATTGATTCATCCGTGTCCGGTGCGCCGTCGGTTACCTTTGGCCTTGGGAGCATTAGCACCACTCGGCTTACGGCGGAGTTTATGTATAAGCCGGTCTATGGTACGGATTATATTAACATATCCATTTTAGGGCGAGACGGGAATGACACAATGGACTACCCCTATGTATCCACACAGGTTCACTGGGGGCAATTGCGCAATATGGCAGGTGATGTAGCAAATTCGCTTAGTTACGATAAATTCTATAAGGTGCAGTTTGATATCAATCCGGACACCTATGTTTTTGATGTATATATTGATGATGTGAAGGTCAACGCTACGCCATGGCCTTTTAGAAACAATAGCAATGTGGTATCAAGCTATTCGCCACCTCTGCCTTTTTCCGGCAGAATTACGCTGAAGACGCTGACTATTCAGTCCTCCTCACCTGGCACGGTTACAAATCCGTTTCGCGCCGGATTTGACGATGTATGCGTGTACAACGGCGCGCCGTATATACTACCGACACCAACGCCGGATATATCACCCACACCGACTCCGCCCTCACTGCCATTTGCAGGAAACAAGCCGGGATACTTATTTGGGCCGGAATACTTTGATATTCCGCTTCATCTTGTGCCCGGTGCTTATGCAGGATATGGAGCAGACGGCGATGTAACAGTGAATGTAAAGGACTCATTTGATACGTATCTTACAATCAACTCGCAAATATCAGCAAAATCTTTTTTGCAGTTTCCGCTTGATGCTTCGCAGGTCAAAAATGGCGTTTTTACCGCATCATTTGATTATAAACCTGCCAAAACAACCGACAGTTTTCGTATCCTTTTAGAAGGCAAGGATTCGGATGATGCTACCGTCAAGCAGTATATCAACGTACCGCTTTCTGCTTTTGACGTAGGCGGGCAGACCATTTACAATACCAATACATTTAGCACGATAGCCCTTGTGGTAGATACCGTCCATGCTACCTATGACATTTATATTAATGGCGAAAAGAAAAACACCTCCTCTTTTGCGTTTGCTGTGCCAAACGCCTCCAGTGTTGCATTTGAAAGCATGAAAATCTCAAGCGGTGCAGGTGCAGGACTATATCGCGGTGACTTTGATGATATCGCGGTCTATGCAGGGTTGCCTTCGGGAAAGACGTATCAAGGAGTAACGCTGCAAGGTTCCTCCTCCGTGATGCTTGCAAGCAACTCATCGGTTACAGTCAAAGCCTCTTCATTTAACAACACCGGTGTGAGCTTTACGGGAACACTGATAGCCATCCTAAAAAACGGCAACAAAGCAGTGGATATACAGATGATTAAAAATCTTGCCGTCAATCAGGGGATGGGAAGCCTTGGAAGCGTGGACTTTGATATTCCATCTCAAAGAGGCAATTATGAAGTAAAATTGATGCTATGGCGCAGTGATGCGAATTTCATAAAACCCATTGCCACAAAAAGCGTGGCAGTGGATGCAAAATCGGCCGTCTATGTATCCTCTCGCGCCTATCGAAGCTATGCAGGATCAGGTGGTGCAGATATTTCTACGCCTGACTCCATTAAAAGATTTATGGCAACGGGCAACAAATGGTCTTATATTACAAGTAGCGCCCAAATCCAGAGCATTGTCAATTTGGGTGCAACCTTCCAAGGCGCACTCAATACCTGTTCGGGTACGCCAAATGCCGAAACAGGGCGCATTCCGGGGGGGATGGTTAGCTTTGCCGGCAATGCGTTGGTGGCACCGTGGATGTATTGGGGCGCACAATGGGGATGCATCAATCGTCCTGAGTATTATAATACCGTTTTTAGTATTGCAAAGACAACCATTGATGCAGGAGCCACGGAATTCCAGCACGATGATGCCGCGGCCAATTACGGCGCACTCTCTTGGGCAGCGGGATGCTTCTGTGATAATTGTATTTCAGGGTTTAGGCAATATTTGAAAGATAATCTTTCTGCTGCCCAAATTTCAGCGATGGGTATTACCGATATTGACTCCTTCAATTACAAAACATGGATAGTAAATCAGTATGGTATTACAACAGATGCAGAATATCTAGCCATTCGAAGCACATTGCCACAAAATGAGTATTATAAAAAATTTCAGCTTGTATCCTCTGAAAACTATTATACCAAGCTTCGCAGTGAAATGAGTGCATATGCAGGAAGAAACATCTCTCTTTCTGTTAATATGAATGCAATGTCCATGAACAACATTGGGATAGATGAACAATACCTCAGTGGGAGTTTTGATTATGGCATTACGGAGCACTCTGAGGCGGCGGCTTCACTGGATTATGTATTTAGTGCTGCACGATTGCGTACGGATACCGGCACTCCCCTTATTGTTTCACCTGTTTTAAACCAAAAAGACAAAGCACTTGTGCGCCCTGCCATTGCATACACCTATGCGATGGGGCACTATATGCTCGTGCCATGGGATATTTGGCTGCCGGGCCTGAATATGCCTCGTTATTATGGGACGATATACGAATACGGCGACATGTATCAATTTATCAGAGAGAATGCCTTTTTGTTTGATGGCTACGAAATCCCTGCCAAGGTGGGAGTACTGACTGATTGGCAGGATATCACAAGGGAAAGTGCAGGCACATACCGTAATTTTGTGAAAACCCTATTTGGTGCTGGCATTCCATATAAGGCACTCATGGTTTCATATAACCCAGAATATCCCCTGTATTCCCTTAACGCAGAAAAGCTAAAAGGGCTTGATTATGTGGTGGCTTACTCGCCGACGAGTCAGCTTTCTGCTCAGGACCTGGCCGTACTTACAAAAAGCGGTGTCACAGTCATCACTCCGGCCCAGGTCAATGCGGCATTTATTGATGCTCAGCCAAAAAGCCGGGTATCGGGTGCAGATGATTTATACAGCATCATTCGCTCAGACGGTGAGAATACAGCACTTCATATCATCAATAATAACGGGTATCATAAACCCACCAATATCACCGCGAGCATCGCCTCCTCCTTCCTCTTTCCGGATGATGAGGCATATTTATATCGGCCGGGCAGAGCACCTACAAAACTTTCCACCACTGTCAGTGGAGGAGAAGTCCACATGCAGATAGACAGCTTAGACGAATGGGGTATCATTTCCTTTGCAAAAAAAGGCATGCCACAAAATGCTCTTTGGAATTTGGATAAGTCCTATATGGGCTTTCCTGTGGGCAATCCTGCGCCTATGGGCAGTGGAAACATGGAGGGAGACAGACTGCAGCTCCAGTCGTCCGGTAAAGGAATCAATATGACGGTAACCGGAGATGAAGGTGCACAGGATGGATTTTCATTCGTTTACAAAAATATCACTTCGCCGCTACTGAGAGATTACAGCGTGCAAGCAGTCATTGAAAATATCAGCGGTCCGATTGGGGCATCGGCTGGGGTAATGCTCAGAGAGAGCCCAGCCTCTAATGCCAAGTTTGCTTCGCTGAGAAGAACGGTAAACGGATACTTGTATCTAGATTACCGCAAAATAGTAAACGGTACTGCTCAAACCATTAGCCTTGGCAAAAACAGCACGCCATTTTTAAAGATGCAAAAAGAGAGTGGACTGCTGGTGCCCTACGCTTCGGTAGATGGGCAGAATTATACGAAATTACACGCAGGCATAGATGTTGAGCTTGCCATGGCCAGTGCAGGTGTATTTGCCATGTCGGATAGCACAGGAACACTTGCCACCGCACTGATGGCCAGAATGGATGTCGATGAAGGGGTCAAGCTACTATCATCCGCTGATATTTCCAATATTTCCATCGGTGAGGATGCCATTTTGATAAAAACCTCCGGCGCAAAAGATATTACGGTTACCGCCAGTATCAGAGGACAGAGTGCAACCATCGACAAGGACATGTACACGCTTTCTGCTAGCACCGCTGCCATCACCATAGAACCAGGCAGCCGCATAGCAGGAAATGCGGCGGGCAGCTGTGTGCTCACCATCACCATACCCACAAAGGAAGGTAGCGTGCAACAGACGCTGCCAGTAACGGTGGAGGATCAAATTTTGGTGTTTGAGGAAAACTTTGAATCATATGATGCGGATGGTGCGATTTCCGAAAGTGTTTGGAAAATCACAGGTGTGCCTGCAGACGGCTTTGTTAAGGCCATTACAAGACCTGCCGGCATTACGGGTGACACCACAGGTGGACAATGCGTGCACCTAAAAGTAGATGAAAACCCAGCTTCGCTGGACATCTTAGCAACCTATCCAAAACTACAGGAACAAATGGCAGTGGAGTTTGATTATATGTATGTGCTAGACCCGGCAAAGACCGCATCCGGAGCGGATATTACGTATATTATGGGAAGCGGCATGAATATGTCCTTCTTTGGCGGGAAGACAGTATTTGCCTATATGTCAAACGGAGTAGGATATACAGCACAAAGTGGAACGCAGTATAATCGATGGTATAAAATGAAATACGAGATAGATATTGTGGCAGGTACATTCACCTGGTATGTGGACGGCACAGCCATTGCCGTGAATAAGGCTTTCCGAATACCTACCACCAGTTTGTATCAGATTAGCTTTGGCACCACAACCAATAGCGTAAAGGCAGATATTTATGTGGATAACATTAAGATATATGACAAATAATAATGTAAAAAAGTCAAAAAAATGAATTTTTGTAATTGACATGGGTACCATAATGTGATATAATTTCATACTAGCCGCATAAGTTGGGTTATAAATGGCCATTCGCCTACCCAAAGCTTAGCGAGTATGGAGGATGGAGGTGTAGCATTTATGTATGCTATTATTGAAACAGGCGGAAAGCAGTACAAGGTTTGCGAAGGTGATTTTATCTACGTAGAAAAGCTTGGCTGTGAAGCTGGAGACGCCATTGTATTTGACAAGGTAATCGCCATTGTAGACGGAGAAAATACCAATTTTGGAGCTCCTGTCGTAGAAGGGGCAGCGGTGGAAGCGGTTGCTATTGCAAACGGCAAGGAAAAAAAGGTTAGAATTTTTAAGTACAAGGCCAAAAAGGGTTATCGCAAACGTCAAGGACATAGGCAGCCGTACACCAAGGTTGAGATTAAAAAGATTACGGCCTAAGTCATGATAAAGGTACACTTATGGTATACCAAAGATGGCCACATGAAGTCATATGCAGTGATGGGCCATTCAGGAATTGCACCACAAGGGAAAGACATTCTGTGTGCCGCGGTATCCGGAGGCGTACAGGCGATTACCGTCGGTATGCTAAAGGTAGCCGGCAAACAGGCTACATTCAAAAAAAAGAAGGGGTTTTTATACTGCGCTGTTCCTGAGCGAATTGCGAAAAGAGCAGAAATTGCTGCCCTTACAGATGCCTTGGAGGCTTTTATCACAGAGCTTGCGGGTCAGTATAAAAACAATATAGATGTTGTAAGACGAAAGGTGTGACGAAGATGTTTAAAATTGATATTCAATTATTTGCACATAAAAAAGGTGTGGGTAGCACCAAGAACGGTCGCGACAGTGAAGCCAAAAGATTAGGCGTAAAAAGAGCGGACGGCCAGTTTGTTCTTGCAGGCAATATTCTTGTTCGGCAGAGAGGCACAAAAATCCATCCGGGTTCCAATGTCGGCAAGGGCAGTGACGATACATTATTTGCGCTTATCAGCGGCAAAGTAAAATTTGAGCGACTTGGCAAAGATAAAAAGCAGGTTAGCATTTACGCATAAACGAAAACAAAAATAAAAGGCAAGCAAATGAGATTTCAACTTAGGGATTAATTAAAGCAAGTAAATTCCTTACCAACTCTTTTGAAGCTGAAACCCGAAAGTAAAGACTGCACCGAAGGATTAAACCTTTATTGCAGTCTTTGTTGTTTTGTGGTTTAAAGTATTTTTACAGATTCGAGTGTTCGCTGTCTTTCGCTTGATAAAGAAAATTGAATATGTAGCGTAATTTTTATTCTCTTATTATGAACTAATCTACATAAATTTTTTCGTCCTTGCAAAACTTTTCGTAAATAATTACCACTCTGTTTCAGCTTATAATCAAATCCACTAATGCTGTACCAATGCGAGTTACCAATGGAACGACTAGGGCGTTGCCCATTGTAAAATATCGCATCTTTTCAGGCATACCTGTATTTGTCCAGTTGTCTGGAAACCCATTTAGTCGTTCACATTCAAGTGGTGTTAATGTGCGTAACCGCTCAGTAGTTAAGTCTTTTACAACATGGGATGTTCGTCCTATCTTTGATTCCGATGTAAGCATTGTTCGCGAAGGCATATCTAGCGGTTCTGGGAACTTAACACTTCCTTCAGAAAAATAATATTTGCTTCCGTCTTTTCTGTGGCGAAGTTCATTTTTCGCTCCTTTTGCATATATCCATTGGGTGATGTCATTTTCGCGTAAAAAATAATGCTCATCTACAGGTGTAGTTTCTAGAACTGCTTGCAATGGTATAGATTTTTCATACTTGGGCTGTACATCCACGGAGTATATGCGAGCGTTCATCATAACACCGGCATTATATAAGCGTACACGCTGACTATGTAGAACGGATTCAATATTCATATATTTCATTTCATCTATCCAATTATTTGTAAATGTTCTACTGTGAGTTTCGATAGGGAAAGCCAGTGAAAATATGCCATTCTTTGTAATGTGCTGATGCATTGCTTTTAAACCTCGGGTGCATACTCCTTCCGCTAAACAGCGGAATATTTCTGTTTCGTTGAGATATGCTATAATAAAAGTTCGTCTTCGGCGTTGAGCTTGTCCATAATCAGCTGCATTTATAACACGCCATTCGACGGCGTATCCCTTTTCATATAAACAACGTAAAATAATAGAAAAATCACGACCGTATTGCTTGGCAGGAGACCTAAGTATCCAATCAACATTTTCTAGTAGGATATACTTAGGTTTCTTTTCTTTTATAATGTCATCTATCTGCCACCAGAGCACGCCTTTTGCACCCTCGATACCGGCAGAGTTCTTTTTCATTATAGAATAGTCTTGGCAAGGGAACCCCCCTACGAGAAGGTCGTGGTCAGGCACATCATGTTTGACTTTTGCAATATCACAACAAACATGAGAAACTTTGCTTCCAAAGTGTGATGTATAGCACTCGAAAGCATACTGTTTCTGCATTGATGGTTCCCATTGGTTAACCCACAAAAATTTGTAATGCTCAGATGCCCTCTCAAGTCCTAATCGAAAGCCTCCCACTCCAGCAAAAAGTTCAACTGTTCTAATACTTTTCATGACATCCTCCATATATCAGCATTATTTTATACTATATAAAGCACAACACAGAGAGCCGGCAATACGCCTATCTGTGTTGTTGATTTATTCGTGTGCTGCAGTCACGGGATTAATGATATCATAAACACAGTATTCTGTATTCATCTATACATACTCTCCCCCAAAATGCATCTAGATTCAGCTATCCCCTTAAGGTCATTGTCAACAACCCAAATCGCGATTCGAATTATCTAGATTTCCTCTATTCAGTATTCTCAGTTGCGTTTTAGTCAATCTTCTGTATAGCCAACCTTTTCCGATACAGGATTCACGCCAATAAGAAAAGCCATGCAGCACTTGAAAATTGCTATATCCAGCGTAGGGAATAAACCGTCGCTTTTGATAACGATAGCCGAAATGCTAAAGTTGTTAACTAGCAGCTTTTCAGCATAGCCACCTTTTAGTTTTTACTCTCCATATACTTTCGGGTCTCTGTGTAGTATAATTATTCCTTTGAATGTTTCATGGTTCGTCAGTCCGCTCAAACTGAGGAGTTACATCAACATAGCTGATTAAACCATCATCATATGAATATTTTAGAAACTTAAGTTCCATCCATCGTTTATTCCGAACAGGGTGACTTCCGAGTGTATAATATCGTTTAGCCACATTACGATAATATTCAGCAATATCACCTTCATAGTTTGATGCGATTATACAGGCTTCAATAGCCTCGTAATCCCCATAGGCATATTCGTTACATACCCAATCCACATATTTAAGCACCTGATCAATGGTGTCATAATATGCAGAATCCCTTTTTAGTTCAGCAACAAGATATTCAAAGGGAATTTTTGTGCCTGCTAGATAACGCATCGCTAAAACATCGATTTTATCCATATAATCTATTGACTTAAACGGTGAAGCGATGACTTGGTGTGAAACGTAGTCCCAAATCCCTAAAGGCTGATCTCGGTTATAGCAAATGTCATATACAACCGCAGCTTCCAACGCCATTTCGTGCCTTGTTTTGTTCCCAGTGCAACAGGTGCGTAACATTGCCTCTGGAGTAATGATATATTGGGACAAATCTTTAGATGCAATATAAGTATGTGTTGCAGCCTTTTCAGCAAAGATGTGAGTTCTTGTTTGTGTTTCCTGCTGACGTCGCAGAAGGAAAATTTCTTTCAATGATTCGTTTTCTTCATCGCCAAGTTTGATAAAAGAAACCTTCCAAAACGCACGAAGCATTTTAATGGTATTAGGCTTATATGTCAGTATCTCGTCAGTATCAATGCCTTCCTCAAAAAAATAGGGAGAGCCTTTAAATGTGCAGATCCAGCGATAATGGGAGCTATCCGCCCCAAAATCCACCAATAAGTCATCATGGATATCTTGATATTCAACATCTATTTTGGCTGATGAGTTTGGATAGTTACAATACTTACAGTCTGGCCCCACAGTTATTAGTTCTCCTATTCCATAATATTTGCGTTTACAGAAGAAGTAAATGTTGTCATTAGGTTTCATAGACATATAGTCTGCAAGAGTTCCTTCAAAGGGAATAGGAGATAAACTATTTAGATAAGTTGAATAGATTCCTTTTTCTGCACATTTGCGGATGACATCAACAGAATCAGCATTTCCACCAATTGCAAATACATATCCCGCCATTATTTCTCCTCCCTTATTTGTTCAGCGATATAGCGGTTATTCAGCCAAAAACACTGCTTTGTCATCGTTCGACCGTCCGGAAGTTGAAGTCTATCATCAGCATTCCTTCCATGGGGACGCACATGAGCAATGGGGCTTTCAGATTGCTTTGGAAGGTTATTTCTAATCCCATTAGGAGTCTGACACAATACTACACCATCCCGGATAGTTTGTACGGTGCGTTCCCACACGTGGCGTACTTCTTCCGAATCATCGTTTGAAATGTTCCAGAACTTTATACTATCAAAAATCAGATTACCATGTTCGTTTTCACGGAATATAACGAACAGAAATTTTGTCGGGGCAAGATAGTTATACAGAGCAGATTCTTCCCATATTTCTTCTTTACTCAATTCAATAAAACTAAAAGTGGGGAATGACATACTCTCTTTTATCGCACCATCTCTCCGAACACGAATAGTTTTTGGCACGATTTGCGCTTTTTGAAATTCCTCCGTATAGGCAATTTTTCCCTTAATGTTTAGCATTCTTCCCAATAGAATCTCATTTAGGTTTTTTGCTGTACTTTCTACACCAAAAAGTGCCTTTAAAGCAACTTGAGTCATTCCGTAGAAGTTGCTCACTTTTCTGATTATGTACTCTTCAAAGGTGCAGTGTATCAAAAGACTCCAGTGTCTGATTATTCGTTCGCTTTGCATATCACCAAATATGTACTTATTTAGTATTTGCGTCATATAGGATGCCTTCAATGAATAGGCACGTTGCTTTGCGGGAATATTTGAAAAAGGCTGCAGCCGGACACTTGCTGCAGTGGCGCCTTTAGTACATGCAGCCAAATAAAGCGTATCGCCCTCAGACAACTGATGAGCATTTCCACTACGCACTTTGTTCATAATAGTTACCCAATCATGCTCAATGACCATCAGGTCCTCTTCTGGAAAACTGAACAGAACAGCAGCGTCAATCTTATAATCACCTTTAGGGCGGTCTTGTAGATGCTCATATGACATAAGAAGCATCGTGTTGCACTTATGCCAAAAAGAACTGGATTGGAAGGTTTTGTCACATTCCTCCATATAATTTATGATATTGCATACGAGTCGCTCTTTTGCTCGTATACCATCTCTGCCGTGCACATAAGGAGTAGCCTTTAATTCAACCCCAGCTTCAGGAAAGTCCGGCTCTGACTCGGAATTGGGAGTATAACCATACCAACTTTCTTCAATAACAGTGCCTATAGCACCCTTGCCAGTAGAAAGTCGACCAGTCTTATCTACATACTTTAGTGGAATGCCTATTATTTCTTGTGCGCGCTTTAAGACAGCTTCCTTAGTGCAATAAACTGTTCCTTCCATATCAACGTTCCTTTCCATTGGCATAGTAATGTGATATGAGACAAGACTTCGGTAATCACTCACATAAGGTCATCTCATTTTTCTTTTTCGAGCTATTGATTCTTATAATAACATAATTTCTATAAAAAGTCATTCTGCTTTAATGATATCATCCAGTACTTTCCCCATTCTTGTTATCATTGGGACTACTAGAGCATTTCCCATACAGAAATATCTAATTCTTTCCGGCATACCAGTGTTCGTCCATTCGTCGTCAAAGCCCTGTAGACGTTCGGCTTCAATGGGAGTCAACAGGCGAAGCCGACCTGTTCCGGGGTCCGTTACAACGTGAGTGGAGCGGTTCAATGTGGATTCACTTGTAAGCATCGTTCGACCAGGCCTGTCCCATGGGTCAGGGAAGGATATTGGACCTTCAGAGAATACATATTCATGACCATTTGCGGACTTCCTTGATATCTTTTTTGCCCCTTTCAAATAAGTCCACTTGGGCATTTTATCGTTAGTTATATAATATCTTTCATTGACATTTTTTTGAAGAATCTTTCCAAGTAATATAGGTTGCTCTTCTGCTTCCATAATCTTCGCAGTTGTAATCATACCTTTGTGCATATACCCTGAGTTTTCAAAGGCAAAGGCAAAATTATCACTAACTTCAACGATATCAGTGCCGATTTCTGTGACCTTTGATTTATCCATTTCTTTAATCGGAAAAGCTTTGACCATAAACCCGGCTTTATTCAGTATATCTTCTGAAGAGATAGCAGCCATTTTTTGCCCGTATACAGTATCATTACGGTAAGCAAATATAAATGTTCTGCGACGTCTTTGTGCCGTACCGTATTGCGCCGCATTAATGATACGCCATTCAGCGCTATACCCTTGTTCTGCAAGACATGATAGTATAACACCGAAATCGCGACCTCTCTGCTTTACAGGGGACTTAAGTAGTCTATCGACATTCTCAAGAATACAAAAAGGAGTCTTCTTTGCAATAAGAACATCTCGTATCTGCCACCAGAGCACACCCTTCTTGCCTTCGATACCTTTTGAAGATGCAAGGGTATGAGCAACGCTATAATCTTGGCAAGGAAATCCTCCAACCAAAAGGGTATGGTCGGGAATTGCTTTCTTATCCATAAGGCTTATGTCTTCACCTGTATGGAATTCACCATTGATGTCAGCACATTCTTCGTAATGCTTGACATAACACTCATGAGCCCATTGTGTTTTTGCTCCTGGTTCCCATTGTGAAAACCATGTTGTATTCCAGCCTGATTCGAGCCGGTCAAACCCAAGGCGAAATCCGCCAACTCCTGCAAATAGTTCGCAAATCTTCTTTTCCATAAAGCCCTCCTTTGACCGTCTTGCGGTCAACTCGCTTAAAATATTTATAGGCCGAGAAACTTATCTCTTATTAGCACCGACAGACGCCGGATCATTGGCCTATATTATATATATAAATACTTAAATTTCCCTTTGTATCAGAAAAAAACTCTTTAATATCTTCAACTTTACGGTGTCATGGGGACATGAAATTTTGTCACTTTGTTCTACTTATTATCCTTCTTGAAATCCCCGTTAAACGCTCTAATTGCACTATTGATAGAGCATATCTATTCCTTAGCGCGGCTATATATTGATCTCTTTCTCCTCGTAGTAATATGACTAATTCCAATATTTCCTTATCTTTTAAAACATTCTTATTTTGCGCTGAGCCTGCTCATCACTTAATCGTTTTCTTTCTGCTATTGAAAAATTGCTAATATCCTCTTTTTTGTGAAATGCAATAAATTCGTTCACAGCATTTTTTTCTCATGTGTGATAACATCAATAGTTGACATTTAATATCTGCAAGACAAATACCTTTGCTTATATCATCATAACTGACAGATTAAGTTTATCAATTACTCCTGCTTGTAATGGATTCTTATGTATATACAGAATAAAAGGGAGATAATATCTTTCATTTTCTACCGAATCACTTTATATCTGTTTGCTAATAAACATCCGCCTCGTAGATATTTAAAATTATACCATCCCACGCAACGTGTTAAAAGATTATACATTATTTTCTTAATATCACCAGTTATTTTTTCTTTCATATATAGATAAACATAATTTTTCATCCAGAAACATGTATATATTTCACATGGTTTTTTGTGTTTTGATAACTGTTAATATTTAAATTAACTTTTCGAAATCTTGAATTTCTTCAAATATATTCTGTCTGTTTATAACTTAAAAAATAATATAGTAAAATCCTGTTTCGCTAAGTTTTCTGGACAGTTTGCTCATGTTTTATTACCTTTACAAGATTATACCATTCACCTATTTATTTGTCAATAAAAGCGTGTCAATATTGCACCCTCTAAGGCATGCGTTCCTATGATACAAAAAACAATATAGATGTTGTAAGACGAATGGTGTGACGAAGATGTTTAAAATTGATATTCAATTATTTGCACATAAAAAAGGTGTGGGTAGCACCAAGAACGGTCGCGACAGTGAAGCCAAAAGATTAGGCGTAAAAAGAGCGGACGGCCAGTTTGTTCTTGCAGGCAATATTCTTGTTCGGCAGAGAGGCACAAAAATCCATCCGGGTTCCAATGTCGGCAAGGGCAGTGACGATACATTATTTGCGCTTATCAGCGGCAAAGTAAAATTTGAGCGACTTGGCAAAGATAAAAAGCAGGTTAGCATTTACGCATAAATGAAACCAAAAATAAAAGGCAAGCAAAAGATGCTTGTCTTTTTTTATGTCCTGCGGAGAAAACCTTTTATCGCACGAGAACCTCCAACAACCAAACAAGTATACAAAAGACTGTCATTCTACCGCCGAGGCCAAGTCATTGATAGTGCAGAAGAGAAAAAAATCTATCCGATATCTCTCACGGAATCTCTTTCTATGATTTGATTTGGTTCTATAAAAATGCTTTGAGCAGGTTCTTCATTGATTTGTCTTACCAAAAGCTCCATGGCATGCATGCCCATTTGAATTTTATCAATAAAAATGGTGGTCAAAGCGGGTTCAACATATTTTGAAAGTAAAATATCATCAATTCCAATAAAAGAAATATCATTTGGAATGCTATATCCATGAGCCTTGGCACATCGCATTGCACCAACCGCAAAAATATCTCCTGCACAAAAAACTGCAGTGGGTACCTCTTTGCCGCTTAAAATGTTTTCCATGCACATATACCCTGTTTCTTCATCCCTTGCAGCGTTTTGCACCCATAAGGAAGGAGGCGAGGCATGGATTTCGTCCATGGCCTTTTTATAACCTTGATGAGCCTGTGCATAGTATTGCGGAATATGGCTAGAGCCGATAAAAGCAATATCCCGGTGCCCCTTGTCTATCAAATATCTGGTAGCAGTATACACGGAAGAAGTATAATCCGAATTGACACAAACGGCGTTTTCATAGGGCATATGCGCATCTACAATCACAAAAGGGATGCCAAGGGCATCCATCTTTTGAAGGATTATCAATTCCATATCTTGAAAAAAGATGATACCATCCGTATCTCCCTGCTTCATCATTTGAGGGATCTCGACCATGCCATCCTTCAAGCCAATATCCACAAACACAAGATTATAGCCGAATTCCTTGCTCTTTTCCAGAATTCCTTTTACGACTTCAAAATAAAACAAATCAGCAAATGGAGATGAGCTCTGGCTGATTGCCAAAGATATATTATAGCTTTTTTTAAGGCTCAGCCGTCTGGAGTTTAAGCTTGGCACAAAATTCGTTTTTTCAATAACCGCCTGTACCTTTTTTCTGGTCTCTTCGCTGACTCCGTCTTTATGGTTAATAACAAAGGAAACTGCGGCAGGCGACACACCGGACATTTTGGCGATTTCCTTAATGGTTAGCTTTTTCATATTTTTAACTCCTACTCACAATATGCTAATTTGATTATAAAGGATAATTCATCCATTATCAAGCAAAATATTAAATTTTTATATTTTACTATTTTACTATTGACATACCGGCAAACTTCATATATAATCAAACTAAACCGGTTTAGTATATACAAAATAAGGAGATTATCGAAATGCCATTATATGAAAATAGCAAGAACGCAGAAAACATCATCAAGGTGAGCGAGGAGGCAAAGAACGCTGTGCTCTTTGGTGCAGAGAAGACCATTGAAAATATTGCAGACTCCCTCAAAGCCCAAAGCGAAAACAGTAATCGAACCATCATTGTAGCCTTTGACGGTTGGTACGGTGTCAGCTGGCAGGAGATAATGAGCGCGATGAAGGACAAGGCGCAGGAAGTGGGACTGCAAATTAAAGCTGTGAATATGAACAGTGTTTTTCAGCCCATAGACGCTATTAAGGAATATAAGAAGGCGTTTATTACGGATGATCCCGGTTTTGGATGGGCTAATTTATCCGGCAAAATAGAAGACATTTTGGACACAGTGAAAGTGCGTGAGCTGAAGGAAAAGCTGTATGACACAAAGTCCTCTATTACACAGAAGCCTTCTGCAATCATTATTTATGGTGCTGGCAGTGCCATTTCCGAGATAGCACAGTGCTATGATGTGGTATATTACTTTGATAAAACCAGACAGCCCCTGCTATGGCAGATGTGGGACAAAAAGCTGATTCCTTTTGCAAAGGATGTGGCGGATGAAGGCTATGAATGGAAGGAATACTACTACTGCGACTACTATTTGCTACACAATCAAAAGAACTTTGTCATTGAGCGTATGGATTATTATGTTGAAGCTATTGAGTTTAGTGAGCTAAAAATTCTTCCAAGAGCATCCTATGATGAGATTATTGCAACCCTTGTGCAGTATCCTGTAAAAGAGGTCAAAATTTTTCAGCCAGGACCTTGGGGAGCATATCGATACAAGGATTTATTTGAAGTACCCGGCCTTGAATGCAATGCGTGGAATGAATTGGCAGGCCCTGAGTTGAGCGTTTTAATTGATATCGGCAGGGAGCAGTGTATCAATATTCCCTTTGTGGCGCTACTGCAGTATGGGGAAGCATTTGTTGGACCATATCTCAATCGGCATTATCCGGAGCTCTTTCCCATGGATGTATGGCTGGACGACGGCTATTTTCCAAAGCCTGAGAAGGCGGAGCGAATTAGTATGCCCATACATAACCATCCCGGCACCGATTATGTAAAAAGACATTTCAATGAACCCATCGGTCGTTACGAAACCTACTATATCGCAGAAGCATATGAAGGGGCGAATACCTGGATGGGCTATGAAGAGGATGTGGATTTAGAAGAGTGGGAACAAAAGTGTAGAGCATCTAATAATCTAACAGTGATTGAAAACTGGAAGGATTATTTGGCAAATTGGGATAGCTGTGAGGGTGATTTATTCTTAATTCCTCCCGGAACGGCGCATGGTCACGGAGGCAATCAAATGGTACTGGAAATGGATACCTGCCCTAGCATTGCAGGAACGGAGTATTCATTCTTTACCTATGACTTTGCCAGAAACTCATGGGATGATCAGACAAAAACAATGACTGGAAAACCTGTGAAAATGCATCTGGAGCATAGTTTTGATAATGACAAATTTAGGCGTAAAAACTGGGTCAAGGAGCATTTGCTGGCAAAGCCAAAGGTCACTAAATGGACGAAGGAATATGCAATGGAACAATATGCGACAGTGCCGGAAATGCCTTTTCACATTGAACGAACACATTTTAACGATGTTGCCCAGCATGATACCGAAGGAAAGTTCTGCCACGTTGTAACCTTAACGGTGGGGAGTAGAGTGAAAATTCGCTCAAAAAAGAATCCGGATATCGAAACGGAAATTGACTTATTTCAAAGTGCGGTCATCCCGGCGTGTTTTGGTGAATATGAATATGTGAATATGGACAAGGGAAGGTGCACTGTGGTACAGCTTAGATGGAAAAAAGGGTAATATAAGACTAAAAAAGCCACAGAAAGAGGATGAATTTTTGCAATGAAGGAATATAGAATTGCATTTTGGACACCGGGTAATATGCCCATAGAGGATGGGCAAACTTTTGGATGCGCAGCCCATGGCTTTTGCGATGCGTCAACATGGGTAAACCCCGATGAAAAAGCTTGCATGATATGGGAACACCAAGTCAAAGGAGAGGTTCTATCAGGTACCTACCATGCGGTTCTGAGCAAGGTAAAAGAGCTGACATTTATGCCAAAAGTGGCCATAGCAGTCTTTACTAGGCCGCAAGGCATGGAGGCGTTTTTGGCGAGCCTGATTGAAATTCTGCCCGAACTGAGGATGGTGGGTGGCGGCGCTGCCGTAGGAGCTGGGCAGTGCAGCGGTGAAGTAATGCCAAAGGCTGAAGAAGTTGCAATTTTGCTGCCTGTGGAAGATAATCTACTGTGCATAAGTAAAAACATACATCAACAAACAGGCACATGGTGCCATGTGAAGGCCTTAACCGATCGGAGCTTCCAGAAAATAAAACTTCAAAATATAGGTGAGTATGAAAATGCTGTGGATTTTTATAAAAAGGAACAGAAAAACCGCGGAATTGATGAAAATGATTTTGAAAGCATGACCTTTTGCGATGCACTTGGCAGAAACATTCACTGTAGCATAGCCGATGGCATCATCAGCACCGGTGCAAATCTTCCGGCCGATGGCATACTGCAGCTGGTAGCAACCTCAACGAATAGCGCCAGAGAGGAAATGCTTGCGTTCTTTTCTCAAAAAAATGCCTTTATCTTTGGCTGTGCCGGTCTTCGAAGTCTGCTAAGAGAACAGATTGTCACCCAAGAGGGATCTGTTGCTGGATTTATGTTCGGCGAGATTGTGATGCCAAAAAATCAGGCTGTCTTTGGCAATCTCATGATGGCAGCGCTGATTCAAAAACCATCAGAATGAAAGTGAGGATTGCAAGATGAGTGGATTTGAAAAAATATTTGCATCCGATGTATTGTCAAAGAGGGAAAGGGTCATTCGTGCACTGGAGCATAAATCGGTGGACAGAGTGCCAATTTTGGAGCAGCTAAGTTATAATCCGCAGGTTATATCGCTTTATTTGGGCAGAGAAATACAAGGCTTTGACTATACCATGGACGATATTGGCAAGGTCATTAGAAAAACACTGGATATATGTATGCCCCCCATCCAACCAAGAGGAACAGAGCGCATCACAACGCCGGACGGGTTTGTTCATCAAAATGACAACTGGACCTCGTGGCGAGTCAGCCAACCCTTTGAGGATGAGATTGGAGCGCGCGAGTGGCTTTTGCAAAAGACGCAGAAAATGTTACAGGCGCCATTTAATGCACAAGAGGCAAAAAAAGCGTATCGCCAGCATATGCAAGATATGCAAAAGCGAGTTGGAGATACGGTACTGCTCAATTATAGCAGCACTGGGTTTTGTAGTGTGTATGATGCCATGAGATTAGATCTATTCACTTATTTTATGGCTGACTATCCACAGGTCATGACAGAATATATGGAGGCTTCCACCAATCGGGAAATCATGAGAGTGCATGCCATTGCAGATGCCGAGCTCTCGCCGGTCATTTTAATTCCCGAAGATTTCGCAGCCAAACACGGCCCGATATTTGGTCCTGCTTTTCTGCAAGCATTCCACTATCCATATGTAGAAAAATTGGTGCAGGCTTGGCACAGTCATGGCATAAAAGTGATTTATCATAGCGACGGAAATTATGAAATGGCCATTAACGATTTAGTACATTGCGGCGTGGATGGATTTTATTGTTTGGAGGCAAACTGCAGCATGGATATTGTAGCGCTGAAAAAGAAATGGCCGAACATGGTCTTCGCCGGTGGAGTCGACGGTGTGGATTTAATGGAACGAGGTACTCCACAAGAGGTTGCCGCAGAGGTTAAAAGGCAGATTCGTGAAACAGATGCACTGCGCCGGGGAGGAATATTCATTGCCTCATCCAGTGAAATCAATCCGCCTATTATGCCCCAAAACTTTCAGGCAATGATTGATGCAGTGGGCACAATGAAAAACGATCAATTTCAGTTAAATGATGAAGGGAGATAAACAAATATGCCACTCATAGGAGAAGAACAAACGGGTAGAATACAAGACATCAAAGGGTTTCATCCCAAATCCATGTCGGTATATGACAGTTACGCACTAGTAAAGGCAGCCGGAGAAGGGGTTGAGGCTTTTAATTTTCAGCAGTATATTACAATAACGCCAAAAGGTACGTGGATCTGCTGTTGGACACAAGGCTCCACCGAGTCCGAACCCGACCAGAGAATTGTATATTCCAGAAGCATTGATAATGGAAAAAGCTGGTGCAAGGACATGATCATAGAGCCTGCCGGCATGAATAACAAGGTGCCCTCCTGGGTCACCTGCTTTACTGCTCAGCAAATAGGCAGGGTGTATATGTTCTATTGGTACAATTTTAATGGGGACCCCATCAGAGATGCAGGAGATATGTTTTTTAAGTACTCAGATGATGATGGACTGAGTTGGTCCAGTAGATATCGCGTTGGGGTGGTGCGAAGTGCTGTGGATGAAGAGGGCGAGGAAATGCATGGCTGGAATTTCGGACCATTTGAAATCATGCCAAACGGATTGCCAGTCATGAACTATAACAAAATCAGCCATAGCAGTATGATTGAAAATAATCCGGATTTATGGAATAGTGAAGCGTTTTTTATGGAATGCCAAAATATTTTATATGAAAAGGACCCTGAAAAACTAAAGTTTGAATTTTACCCCAAATCAGACCATGGGCTTTGTGTGAAACACCCGGTTTATGGTCAGAATTTTGGGCAAGAGGCAACGGCCATTGCACTAAATAATGGGAATCGATTGGCGGTTTTTAGAACAAGAACCGGCTATTTATACTATGCAATCAGCCCGGATGGCTTTTGCAGCTTTTCAGAACCTAAGCCTTTACGATTTTGTGCAAACGGCGAGATGATAATGCAGCCTTGTGCATCGCCACCCATCAAAAAGCTGAAGGATGGTAGAATTATATTACTGTTTCACAATACTGCGGCGGATAAAAGTGGCTGGTATCCGAGGCATCCCCTTTGGATTGCAGTCGGAAGAGAAACTGCGGAGTGTGATGAAAACGGAGGCGTTGCATTTGGTAGTCCCAAAATACTGGTCTACAATGATGGTGTGCCGGGTGGAACCTTTAATAACATCGAAATTTCATACCCCCAAATCATAGAGTATGCCGGCAAAGTATATGTAGCGTATAGCAGCAAAACCGAAGAAATCCGAATCAGTCTTATCCCAGAGGAATTGCTCAGCGATTTTGGGGTATAGACAAAGCATAAAAAAAGGAGTAGAATGGCTATCAATATACGTTGATGGCTTGTGATTGGAGATATTGGAATGCGCATAATCAGTATGGAAAGCATTACACCCACATTGTTTATCAAAAAGAAAAATGATACTCTTTATCAGCTGGTGAAGGTTTGCATAAAAAGCAATGCAAAGGTTGTTGCTGGCGAGTTTGTAGTTTTTATCGGGGAAAAAGCCATACAGCAACCAATTGATATTATCGTAGAAGGTGTATCTCACTATGATGTGTATATCAAGGAAGTCAAAAAGGAAACACCGCTTCGAATTGTTTTAAGGACAAGGAATGAAATTTTAGATCAAATGAGCATCGTGTTAATGCCACCTCGGCACTGGGTAGTCCATGTGGTTCAGACTTCGCACCACGATGTTGGATATACCGATCTACCCTCAAATGTAATCCAGCAGCATAATGAACACATCGACAAAGCCATTTCAATGGTACAAAAGTCCTTGTCTTTGCCGGATGATGTGCAAATGCGCATTGTCCTTGAACAAGCGTGGTCGGCATACCACTTTTTTAGCACCATGCCAAAAAAGAAAGCGAATGCACTCATTGCACTGATAAAAAGCGGACACGTGGAACTCACGGCCCTTTTTGGTAATATGACAACCGAATTATGCTCACATGAGGTGCTCATTCGAACACTTTATCATGCCAATCGGCTCAAACAAGAATATGGGTTGCCCATTGTATCGGCAGAGCACAATGATATTACGGGGATGAGTTGGGGGTTGTGCCAAATCCTCTCTCAGGCCGGAATTAAACTGCTTTGTGCAGGTCTGCCCCTCTATTACAATTGGGGCCCAGAGCGTTTGCAGTCCTTTTGGGAACCGTTAGCCATTTTCCGGCATGACGGGCCCGGGGCATTTTGGTGGGAAGCTCCCGATAAAGGACGGGTGCTCTTATGGTGCAATAACAGCGGCTGTGGGGGCGATTACCACGGGAGCATGCAAGGACTTATGCCAAAGCTTGAAAAGCTAAGCAGCAGTACCTATCCGTATACTGTTCTAAGGTGGCCCGTGACCGGCGCGAGGAGAGATAATTCGCCGTATATTGATGATTATACAAACACCATTAAAAACTGGAATGAGACCTTCGAGTACCCTCGGCTTGTGAGCAGTACAAATGCAAAATTCTATGCGGATTTGGTAGAACAACTCCCATCTGATTTGCCGGTGCTAAGGGGTGAGCTTGCCGGGCAGGATTATCCAACAGGTGCCATGTCTACAGCGGTACATACCACCACAAACCGCAACAATCATTTTAGCCTGCCCACTGCAGAACAGCTCTCCTGCATGGCAAGGAGCTGTACTAATCGAAAATACCCAAAAGATGAAATCTTTGCGGCTTATGAGGATACATTGTGGCACGATGAGCATTCGTGGGGATTTCATTTTCCGAGCGGGCCGGCGATGGTAGCATCCGAATATGAAAAGGCGGTGCATGCGCATCGGGCTGCCGCGCGATCACATGATATCAGCAGTAAAAGCATGGCGGCAATTGCAGATGCGGTGAAAAAGTGCACAGAGGGGTACGACCTTGTGGTGTTTAACCCCTGCATATCGCAAAGGACCGCACCGGTGCGAGCAATGTTAAGAGAAATGGACAATTGCGGCAGTACCTTCAAAAAAGTGCCTCCTGTGGAGGATGTAAATGGGGAAGGCTATCTAAAGGGCGTATTACTGCATGACCGCTGGCATATCAATCTATCGGATGATTTTCTTGAGGGTAAGTTTGAGATAGTGGATGCAAGCACAAACCAAAAAGTGCCATATCAAATGATTGAGATAGCAAATGGCATGGAAACAGTGCCCTATGCCGCCACGCGGCTGGGGCTTGGCAGTGGTACTAAGCGATATGGGATGTTTGAAGAGCCCATCGGGATAAAGCGGGAAATATGCTTTATTGCAAGTGATGTTCCTGCCTGCGGATATAAAACGTATCATTTGATACAAAAGACTGATATGCAAAGAGCACAAGCACAAGAACAAGAACATAGTGATGAGTTTACGATAGAAAATGAGTTTTATCGGGTCGTCGTGGACGCCTCCACAGGCAGATGCATCAGTATAATGGATAAAAGTCTCGCCATTGAGCTGGTGGATGACCGATACCAAGAGGGATTTTTTGCAGTTGTTGTTCGGAATAAAAATGAAACTGAGCCACTCAAAACAACTTGCACCAAAGTGTGCCGCAAGCGGTATGGCCCAATTGTCCAGGCCATCGAAATACAAAGCGAGGCTTGTGGGCACCCTTCCATTGTGCAAACGATATTACTATATCAAGGTATTTCGCAAGTATTTTTTGAGAGCAGAATTTTAAAAGATGCAACGCCTCTGCAAAATACACATATTGCATTCCCTTTTCAAGTCAAAAATCCTACTTTTCGGTATGAGGGTGCCTTGTCTGTTATGGAGCCTATTGTGGACTATTTGCCCGGTTCCTATTCGGATACCGTTGCTGTGCAAAATTGGGTAAAAATAAAAGGTGATCACGGCTATATCCTATGGTCAAGCATGGATGCGCCAATTGTAAGTTTTGGAGACTTATGGAAAGGATACATTTCCCCTGCGCACCGCTGCGTGGCAGGGGAGGGAAACGCACACCCTCCTCATACAAAAGAGGATTTGCACAGCGGCTGGATATTTTCCCAGGCATTTTGCAATAATTTTGGCACTAACTTTTCTGTATCTCAAGTGGGAGATGTTCTTTTTCGGCATGTCATGACCAGTGGGGCAGGGGATGTATCTGATGGAAAGGCGGCATCCTTTGGTTGGCAGGCAGTGCAACCCTTAATGCAAATATTCGCACGAAATGCGCCGCAGGGAAAGCTGCCCGTTTTGGATAGCTTTATACAAATAGACAATGACAATATCATGCTACTAGCCTTCAAGGAATCCCAGGCAGTAGGTGATGGCATCATCATCAGGTTATGGAATATGAGCGCTCAGAAGGAAAAAGTCACTGTTGCGTTGAAATATATAGATATCACAAGTGTTCATCAGGTCAATATAGTCGAAACGTTTGTTTCGGTTTTGCAACAGAATGGCAAAAACAGCTTTTCGGTAAGTCTTGAGGCAAACAGCATACTCACAATTGCCATCAATGCGCAGGAACCATAAAGACAAGCGAAGATTGTATGCAAGCGCACAAAGAAAGATGAGGAGATAAGCATGAACAAAGAAATCTTTTCTAAATGTTTTCCTTTTGGTACACATTTATGCCGAGAGCCCATGCCAAGCATGCGCGAGATGAAAAACGATATGGAACTCATGAAAAAGAGCGGCTTTAATCTCATTAAATTGCAGGAAATATGGGCTGTGGACGAGCCAAAAGAGGGACAATTTGACTTTTCAAAATACGAAGAGCTCATCGACCATGCAGCAAAGCTTCAGCTTGGTGTTTATTTAGGGCTCACCTGCGAGCAGGCACCCAATTGGCTATGGGAAAAGCATCCCGGCTGCCGCATGATTGGGAAAAATGGCATACCGATTGCTTATCAGGCGCAGTTTACACTGCCGGCAGATGGCAAGCCCGGCCCCTGCTATGATCATGCTGGGGCAATGGATGATCAGCTTCGTTTTATCACCAAGCTGGTGAGTGAACTTGGAAAATTCGAAAATATTGTAGTATGGAACACTTGGCAGGAGATCGGCTATTGGACCCAACAGCTTCTGGGGCAAGAGGTTTGTTACTGCGAGCATACCATAGCGCACTTTCGGGAGTGGCTTGAGTGCAAATATATGGATTTGGATGGCTTAAATCGTGCATGGAATAGCAGATATGCAAACTTTTCAGACATACAGCCGGATCGTATTGGCATCAAGCTGATTATGCCGCACCATATTGATTGGAAGTACTTTTTAGACAATGTCCGCTTGGAAAAAATATTAAAGGCGAGAAAAGAGGCTATCTGCGCGGCAGATCCTCTGCAACGGCCGGTGTTTGCTCATCTTGGCAGTTCGACCATCGGTAGCGGAGCTCAATGGACATATGCCAGAAGCCAAGATTTTCTAGGTAGCTCTTGTTATCCTGCATGGCATTGCTCTCAGGGATGGGATGATGTTTTGCAGGGGAAGAAAATTGGATATGAAGATGCAATGATAGCAGAGGTGTGGGAAAGTATTGCTCTGAATTTTGATTATTTGCGTTCCTGTAATGTAAACGGTGCGCCTATTTGGGCGGCTGAGCTGCAAGGTGGCCCCATTAGTACGGGATTTCAGATAGGCAGAAAGCCATCGGGAGGGGATATTAGGCGCTGGATGCTAAGTGCCGTTGGCTCAGGCGTCAGTGCCATTTCCTTTTGGGTGACCAGAGCGGAAATTGCAGGGGGCGAACAAAACGGGTTTGGTCTGCTCGATAGCGAGGGAGAATCTACGGAGCGTTTAGAGGAAGCATCCAAAATTGGCAGAGCACTTGGAAGGCATGCAGACTTGTTTGCCAATGCGGATAAAAGTGATGCAAAAGTGGCTATTTTGATTAATGATTGGAATTATCAGCTTTGCCAGACCATCGCAAATGGGGGAAATCATCTGCTCATCAGCATACGCGGCTGGCACAGAATGCTTTGGGATGCCGGCATACCGGTTGATTTCGTGGAAGCTTCCACAATGGAGGAGCAGCAAATTCACCAATATAAGGCACTTATTTTACCATTTCCCATATCGATTAGCGAACAAATTGCTGGTAAACTGGCCGCATATGTGGCGGACGGTGGCAATCTCATTAGTGAAGCGTGCCCGGGTCGGCTCAGTGAAAACGGATATGCGAATAGAGGGGAGCTATCTCCCACACTCAGAGCACTTTTTGGTGTGAGTGTGCAGCACTTCCAAATGTGTGAAGAGCCGGAAGATGGGCATAGATGGTCACCAAAGGAGAGAACCTGGGGCGAATACGCAGCACCTGCCATGCTGGTGGGGACGGGAGAATTTGCGCAAATGGCACTGCGTGCCAATGTGTATATTCAGACCTTTATCTGCCATGATGAAACAAGACCGATACTCGAATACGGGCATTGCATCGCAGGCACAGTTAGAGAGCATGGACAAGGAAAGGCGTATTTGCTTGGCACTTTTGCGGGGCATAATGGCACTGCGTATCGGGATGAAAAAACCAGAGCGTTTATTGCCGCGCTGTTAAAGGAATGTGAGGTTGACGCTGCCCATAGTGGAAAACTACTCATGAGGCGTCGTAGTAGCGAGTATAAACAGGCACTCATTTTAACTAACCCCACAAATCAAAGCATAACAGAGCAGATCCTTGTAAAGGGTTTTAAAAGCGCAGAGGATTTATATGGCAATGCACTGCCAATAGACGAGGGGATACTGAGCCTTACCGTTCAGGGAATGGATGTGGAGGTCATTATTCTGCAAAAAAGATAATTTATTTGGAACAACAAAAAGAGAGGCGAAATCCAATGAATTTCGCCTCTCTTTTTTTGGGTGCCATTTATTCGGCAACGTAAATCTTTATATTGTCCCAATCATGGAAGGTATCGGTATTGACCCTATAGCCTCCGAATTGTGCAGAGCTCATGGAGTCCGTGGCCTTCCGGAAAGCACCGCCTTCCACTACCTTTGCGCCGTCGATGTAGACATCGGCAGTTTCGGTGGACATATTGGCAACAACCTTAAATTTGTACCATTTTCCTTGCGTCATGGGAGCGATGGCTTTTTGTTCAGAACCGAAGAAGTATATAAACTCCTTGCCATTGCAAATAATGCATACGTTTTGGTTTCCGGCGTAGATGACTCTTGAACCACTGTCATTGTCGTTTACGCCAAACTCGCCTCTGTAGTCAAACTCAAACACCATCTTGCCGCCGGAAGCTTCAAAAGTGGCCGTTGCATCCGAGGTTTCCCCTTTGTTAAAAGCGGTAACCCGAAGGATATAGCCATCTCCGGATTTAATTGGCCGAATGGCATTATTGTTAAAGCTCCAGTTTGGCAAAATAGCCTCGGGAGTAAACCCATCGAAATTCTCTTCAAAGAGCGTGGAGGAGTCAGATACGGTCAGGACGCAGACTTGTGAAAACGCCTTTCCGCCCACGTCCGCTTTGACGGTGATGCTGGCCTTCCCGTTGGACAGTGCTTCAAGCGTCTTGCCCCTTACCGCAACAATCTCGGGTGCATCGCTTTGGAGCGAAATGGAACTATCCTGAAGCGAGTAGGTTTTTTCGCCTATTTTGGCCGATACCTTGATTTTGACATTGTCACCCACTTTTAATGTGGCTTTTTCCGCTGTAGCTAAAATGCTGTCAATCGGAGTGATGCTTGCATATTCTTTTTGAACAATGGATAAATCCGAGACCTGAGCACTGCTCTTTTCCCATTGCTTGCCTGAAGCGGTGAAAATACCTGCAAACTTCATATTATCAAGGCTGAGCTCTGTGAGGGGCTCGCCAAACTCATTTGCGACCGAGGAAGCATAGATGCGGTAGGTACCGGCTTGCCTTGATACCTTCACATAAACCGGCAATGGAAGATCTTTGAGCGGCGTGGTGATGGTTTTCAGGTCATAATCACTCCTTACTTGCAATACAACTCCCGTGCCCTTTTGGTATTTTACCTGTATAAAGGGTGCATTAGAGGCCGGATTGGCACGTAGCATCATGCCGGCGCTTCCTGCATCACCGCTGATGCTATCAATTCGGCAGCTGATATCAAAACCATCAATTGTATCCCCTTTGTTCATGGTATACAAAAATGCGCCTTGATCGGAACTGCCCTTGTCCCCTTGGGTTGCGCTGTTGGCACCCACACCCGAGGAGGTAATTTGTGCTGTTGCCCCATCCACAGTTGCTGTGCCGTATGCCAATGGCGAGCCAATATTCATAAACTGCCACCCACCGCCGAGGATATCGTTATTCCCAAAGGATTTTTCATATATTTTTATAATGCCCCATTCATCCAAAGCAGGTAAGGTAACCGTATTGTTTGTAATGGGCAGGTTTTGGGGATTGTAGCCCGGACGATAATAGGTAGCCTCACAAGGGGTATTCCCAAAGAATTTTTCTGCTTGCAAATGCACCAATACATCCGATTCCTGCTTGCCAGTTCTGCTAATGATATGCACGATCTTTGGAGCAGCCTCATCTCCGGGCATAGCGCGCACGATGCCATAAACATTTTTGTCTGCTTCAACAGAAATAAAGCTAACTTCTCCAATGATTTCGTCCACGCGATCGGGCGTGATAATCCTTACACCGCTGTTTTCAATGGTGGCTCTATCTTTTTCGGTAAAGGTTTCCGGAGGATTAACGGAAATAAGGTATTTAAGCCCTTTCAAATCATTAGGATCAATGGCAAAGGTGGGCATGTTAGAGCTTGCTACAATATCCTTAAAAGGAACGCCTGCAGCACTTAACTTCATGGACATAAGGGTCAGTGCTTTTCTATCCATTACATCCCAATTGGTGAGAATGCCAACCTGAGAAGGGATCTCGTAGCCGTTGAAAAGCTGTGGATTTTGGCGAATAAAATGGAACATATCTCCATACTCATCCACCGAAGCGAAATATCTGGGACGTAGCGGAACATAGATATCATAGGGAACCAGGAAATATTGTCCCAGTGCATAGCAAGCAGCAAGCCCTTGCCGGCCTTTTGCAAGTGAACGGGGCACAGGAGAGACAATTTGAGGTTTTTTCAGCGAAGTGGCAAAGGTGCCCCCCGTGATTGCATTTTCAAAGCTGTATGCCTCATCTGTGTGCTCTGCAATACCATAATCAAAAAGATCGTGAGCATATTTCCCTTCATGGGTTTTATCTGCAAACTGCATTAAAAACTCATAGTTGTTATAGGAAAACTCAATATAACTTGGAGAATTATCGGTTAAAACCTGGCGCATTCTTGCAAGCTGAGCTCTGGAGGAGAGTAATTGGAAGTTTTTAAAAGCCGAATCTAAGGGGACACTTTTGCGTCCTGCTAAATACTCGGGACTTGTCGTGATATTGTATTTGGTTTTTAAGTACTCCTTATAATGAAATGTGCCAATATCGTCAATGCCAAATTCTTTGATTTGTGCTTGCGAATAAGTATCCTTTACATATGAAGTAAAGCCTTGCATACAATGCTGGCAGAAACAGCCTCCAAAGGAATATCCTTTGAAATTTCCACCCGGATCGTCAAACTGCATGGCGCTCACGCCAAGACCAATAAATTTAATGGCCTGATTTTTAATGATTTCCTGATATTCAGGCGCATTTGCACAGCCGTACGCTGTGACCCATGTCATGTTTGGGGATTTGAAATGGCTACCGTCAATCAGCTCTTGGCGGCCGATGTTATATTTTCCATCCGGATCTGCAGTATTGATGTTCACCGCACCTTGGAACTTACCACCAAGGGCAGTGATTGCATCCACTTTATCTTTCGCCATAATATATGACCATTTATTGTCCGTAGCCATAAAACGCTTCTGCGCGTCCAAAGAAGCAAGAGAATTGGGCAGTGTAGAGTCCGGAAGATCACGCCAAAAACGGGTAGAAAAGAACACTTTGCCATATTGGTCAAAGGAGTTTACTTCCCTTCCGGTTGAGGCGATATCAATGATTCTCTCCAGCAGAGGCATTTCGGTCGCAGGATTTATAAACTGATCCAAGTCGCTGATCACAATCAGTCCCGAATCATCCCAGAACACCTTTTTCCCAAGTGCATTGGCCAGTGCACGCAGAGGGATAACCGTTCTATCTCCAATCGTCTGTGCGCCCACATCCAGCTGTGTTTTTTGGCCGTTTATGCTCATTTGTGTACTACCAAGGGTAAGTGTAATTACCTTACTGCCAAGCGTAACACTGACTGTTTGTGTCGCTTCATCAAAGCCAACGGTAGCACCGAGGTTTTCAGAAACAAAACGTACCGGCAAGAGGGTTCGGTCATCTTTAACAACGGGCCGAACAGATGGATTTTCAGGGTCAATGCGTACCGATTTACCCCCCACATAAGCAGAAGAATTGCCTACAAACAGCACAATGGCATCCTTCATTTTTTGGCTTGCTGCGGCATAGGTAGCCATTGGCACTATTTTGCTCACTGCATCCGTCTGTATCTCTGCCTTGGGGGCATTGACACTTAAATATTTGGCGTCATACACCTTCACATTATCTATCCAGCACATGACCGGACTCGGAGAGGTGGCACCCGAGAACATGAGCTTGGAGATTTCCGTAGCATCATTTCTAAATGAGATGTCCTTGCCGATACGGTCATTGTTTAGATAAATATCATAGGTTTTTGTATCACAATTGATCATCGCTTTTACATTAAACCACTTATCGGCCACCAATGTATTATTAATGATTTTACTGACCGTTTTGCCTTCTTCGGTGGTAAATACGCGAAGGTCGCCTTTGCCTATGGCAAAAGATGCTGCATTTTTGCCCGCAGAGTCCTGCACATAGAACAGCATGGTCGTGGCAGATGCGTTCTCTATCATGAAATCTGCTTCCGTGACCAACTGTCCTTTCACGCCGCTTAAGGTTTTTGTGGTGCCAACGGTGGTTTTATCGTCCTTATCCACGATGTACAGCGCCTTATCCTCTGCCTTATCTGTGCGCGGCTTGATGCCAAAATAGGAACCCTCAGGGAAAGAGCCTCCCCAAGGCTTAAAATCTACGGCAAACGAGGAAAAATCTTCATACGCATAATAGTCCTGCGAGCCCATTGTCACTTTGCCGGGAGTTGCGGTGGTAGGCAAAGTGGAGCCGCCGGAACTTGGCGCCGCACTATCGGTTTTTAGTAATTTGGTATCTAAGTGCTTTGCATCATAAACCTTCACGTTGTCTATCCAGGCATTTACTGGGCTTGGCTTGCTTGTGCCTGCAAGAAACAGTCTGCCAAAACTTGTAGCTTCACTGCTGCGAAAAGGGCTTGCTAAGATGGCCGCAACATTATCCACATAAATATCCGCTTTCTTTGCGGTAAAATCGGCAACCACCTTGATGTTATACCATGTTCCGGCTTTTAAACCGGACTTAATCACAGAGGATTTTGTGGCACCATCAACAAGGTTAAATACTTTTAATGCGGTTTTTTCAAGTGCGATGGAAACTGCATTCTTACCCGCAGCATCCTGCACATATAACAGCACGGAGCCGGTGGTATTGGAACTGTCTTCAAGCATCATATCCACTTCGGCAACAACGCTACTGCTGGAGATGGTAATGTTTTTGCTCACCCCAACGGTCATAGCATCATCATTGTCCTGAATATACAGTGCCCTGTCACCTGCTTTGTCCGTACGGTCTTTTACGCCAATAAATGAGCCAGCAGGCGGCGCTGTGCCCCACGAATCATTTAAAGAAAGCTTTGAAAAATCCTCATTGAGTGCATAAGGAATATCCGCTGCCTGTATCCATATGCCGGGTACCAAAAGTGCGAATAGAAGTAGCAACGAAGTCCATTTGCGCAATTGCATTTTTTTCATAAAATAGTCACCTTTCTATATATGGTTTTATAATTATATTATATCATGAGAAGGCATGTGAAAACTACTGCATTAATCAACAAAATTAATATTAGTTTTTATTCATTCAGCACAAAGGATAAAAAAAAATATTGAAATCCTATCCATTCTTACAAAATCCTCACATTAAGAATCGATTTTGCAAAGCATAAGAAAAATCAAAAAGGCAACGATAGGCGCATCATGCAGGCAGGAAGCGCCTATCGTAGAACAAGTTTATTTATAAATAGTATAGTCATTTATGAACCAAAGCCATATCAAATTATTTTCATGCAAAAAGGTACAACCAAATAAGAAAGCGTATATTGGAAAATAAATCAACGATGAAATCAAGATTCCTCAGGAATATAAGCATAAACATCTAAAGGATAAGGCCGAAATTGTACCGGTGTTTTGATAAATTGGTCTTTACGGCCATACCATTTACTTTGATTAGAGTCTCCCCATGTCCATACAGAATTATCTGTGCAAATAGCAAATGCCATGCCCTTGAAAATCTTAATATGAGCAACACTGCCAAGCTCCTTTGCTTGAACAGGAGTGGTGGTATCTTTGTTATTTCCATTTCCCAGCTGATAAAATTGATTATCACCCCAACCCCATACGGTTCCATCTTTTTTAATTACCACTATGTTGCGATCAGAGGTAGAAATTCTCTTCACATCGGTAATGTCATCAAATCGCTGCGGTGCGCTGATGATGGTATCGTCTTTAAAAACGTCCTCCTTGTTTTGTCCCCAAAGCCATACACTGCCATC
>CAZQDP010000003.1:48531-86070 GCA_964592375.1 uncultured Eubacteriales bacterium
CCATCCTTTTTAATGGCCAAGGAGAAACGTAACCCTGTACTGATTGCGGCAACATCATAAAAATTAGGTATTTGCACGGGATCTATCCTCTCGGTATTTGTTCCGTCGCCTAACTGTCCAAAATAGTTTTCTCCAAACGACCATACAGTGCCATCTTTTTTAAGAACGAGAACATGGGCATCATAGGCTGAGATGGCAATTGAATCTTTTAGATCCGGATACTCTTTTCTTGAGTAATTATCTGTGGCATCATTGGCATGATATCGTAGGACACGACCATCTTTATGCAATACATAGAGGTTATTCGTCTTTCCTGAGGCCACAGCTATTGCGTCTTTAATAGAATGAAGAACTGTTTTTCTGCGCATGATGTATTGATAATCCCATTCATAAATGGAACAATCTGAATTAATCATTATATTAGCCGATGCAATTGATGCAAAAGAAGAATTGTTTGATATTATTTCAAGATGAGGCGCTTCAGTGGGCAACGCGGCAGGCTTGTCGGTTGATGCTATACTTGCAGGTTCAAACGATGGCTTAGAATCCTCTTGAAATGGGTAATTGCCGCTTTTTATTTGCGCAATAATGAGATCGGGTGATTGCTCAAAAGCAGAAAGTGAGGCCCCAGAATCGGAGATGATAATGACATCGTCCTGATAAAAAACATATTTCTCCAGCGCATCTACCAATGCTCGAAGCGGAATAAAGGTTCTATCTTCATAAAGCTGGGCAGCCACATCAATATCCTGTTTTTGACCATTGACCAAGATGGAACGCTCTCCAATTGTAAATTTGACTTCCTTATCCGAAATAGTGACACATGCAGTCTGCATCTCTTCGCTCCAAGTAACGGCGGCACCAAAGCTTTCGGCAATTATACGAAGCGGCAGAAAAGTCCTGTCTTCATCAATGTATGGCGTAATGAGTGGATTGGATGGGTCAATGGGTTTTGCTACACCTTTGTGATAATAATAATTTTCACCGGATATGAAGATAACGCACTTGCAAAGCACCGAAGATACTTCTTCACTTAATGCTTGCGATAAAACGGCGAAGGGAGCCACGAATAAACAGCTTGCAAGGACAAACACCAAAAAAATAAATTGCCATTTTCTTGCCATAAAAACCCGACCTCCTTATAAAATAGAGAAAATCATGCTAAAAAACTTGGTGAAGGGGGGCTATCCCTGAGTGCAGGGAAAGTATATGAAAAAAATACCATAAAACACTTTCAATGTCAAGTGTTTTCGCGTGATTTAAGAAATGGAAATTACATTGCACATGGCATTTTGCATAGCAACCTTGGTAGGTATTGACGGTGTATGGGCTTTGTGCTATGATATGAGGCATATAGTAAAAAATGCTTTGAGTTATGTGAGTAAGGACACCTCTAAAAACTCTGGGCGGCGAGCCTTGCGGGTTTTTCTTCCTTGCAATACGAAAAAATCCCTCGCAATTTTGCTATTCCAGAGTTTTCAGAGGTACCCTTAAATAAATTTAGGAGGAGCCATATGCAAAATTTTATGTATTACGCACCGACAAAGGTGCACTTTGGCAAGGGCATGCAGCACAAGGTTGGAGAAATCATTAAAAGCTATGGTTATCAAAAGATACTGCTGATGTATGGCGGTGGCAGTATTGTTCGAACAGGCCTTTATGACCAGGTTGTCGACTCACTTTCGGAGTGTGGCATTGCATATACGCAGATAAACGGCGTTACGCCCAATCCCAAGCTTGCTTTTGTGAAAAAAGCCATTGCGCTTTGCAGAATGGAAAAGGTGGAGCTGATTTTGGCGGTGGGTGGCGGCAGCGTGATTGATGCGGCGAAGGTAACGGCAATTGGCGCTGTGCACCATATTGATCCTTGGAAGTTTTCGCAAAAGGAGGCAATCCCTACCGGTGCGCTTCCTGTGGGCACCATTTTGACGCTTGCGGCATCCGGCAGTGAAATGAGCGCTTCGGCTGTGATTACAAATGAGGAAGGCCTGCTCAAAAGAGGATTTGGGTCAGATTATAACCGGCCGCTGTTTTCTATTTTAAATCCGGAGCTCACCTTCACGGTGGATCCTTACCAAACTGCATGTGGCATTGTGGACATTTTGATGCATACCATGGAGCGATATTTTAGTATTGGGTCAAACACGCAGCTAACAGACGGAATAGCACTGACACTGATGGCATCGGTGATTGCGGCCGGAGCAAGAGTGATGATAGATCCACAAGATTATGAAGCAAGGGCTACGCTCATGTGGGCCGGAAGTCTTTCTCATAATGATTTAACCGGAGTGGGGCGCAGTGTGTTTATGCCATGCCATCAAATCGAGCACGAAGTGAGCGGAATGTATGATTTTGTGGCACATGGTGCAGGGCTTGCGGTTGTGTTCCCAGCATGGGCGAAGTATGTATATAAAGAAAATCCTGCAAGATTTGCGCAGTTTGCTTCCCATGTATGGGGATATCATGTGGACTTTGAGAATTTGGAGAATGCTGCCGAGGCAGGCATTGCGGCAACTGAGAAATTCTTTGCGCAAATCGGCATGCCAATAAGACTCTCGCAGCTTGGTATTGGAGAGGAAAAGTTTGAAGAGCTTGCAGAAAAATGCACCTTTTTTGGTAAAAGAACGCTTGCGGGACAAAAAACATTAGGACAGAAAGAAATAATAGAAATATTCACACTTGCAAAATAGTCTTCCTGTGCCTCACTCAAAGGATTTTGCATGCAGAGGGCGGAAATCCCTGCAGTTGCTTAAACACCCTGGCGAAATAATTTGGGTTATTATAGCCCGTAAAAATCGCCACTTGCGATACGGTGAGTTCTCCGGTGCCAAGAAGGCTTCTGGCATGCTCGCAGCGTACGATATTTAAGTAAGCCATGGGAGAATAACCTGTATGGCTACGGAAGAGGCGGCACAGATGTGCAGGGCAGCAGGAAGCAATTTTTGCTAAAGCAAAAAGCGTGATATCCTCATCAAAGTGATGATTGATATAGTCTACCACCAGCTTAATATCCCGAGTAGCACCGGCATTTTTCATTTTTTTGCTGACATGAATATATTTCGCATATAGTCTTGCGATCACAAGGTAAAAATACGCCTTTGCTTCCATTTCCCATCCGGTATGTTTTTCTCTAAAGCATATCAAAATATTGCTAATCTGCTTTTCTAAGATTGCATCCTCTAAAATGAAGTTGACAAATTGCACCTTGCCTGCAAATAGCGGGCTGATATACTCCTTGTGAGCAATGTCCATGGAGCTGCTGTCTATCATTGCACGACCGATTTTGATGCACGCATATTTGCAGCCGGTAGAAAAGCGAACGGAGCGGTGAAGCTCGTTCGGATTGACAATGCCCGTAGCGCCTGCACAAAGGGTATAAGAAGTGCCGTCAATGGAGAATTCTACGCTTCCGGTAAATACATGAAAAAGCTCCAACGCTTCATGTCCATGAAGCGGACAACCCACGCCCCCACTGGCGGTGGTGTGGTCATCCAAAGAAGCTTGAAAGGCCTCGCTTACGAAAGATTCCAGCTCTTTTAAGTCTTGATAAAACATAGAACTTGCTCCTTTTTATACAGGCAAACTTTTTTGAAAAATAGCAAAAGAGATAAAACTTTAAAAAATAGTAATGTTATTTCATTTTATCATCTTTCATCTTAAATTTCAATATATTTGCAAAAATTGTGCTATAAAAAGTCAAAATACGTGGGGACAAAAGCAGAAAATGCTGATATGATAATAATAAAGCGTGCGAAAAAAGTATTTGTGGTGAGGTAAAAATCATATTGGGGATTTGCTCTTTTTGTGTTGCACATGCCAAAAGCAAGTGGTATAATGCATGTATGTGAATAATATAAAAACGATAAGTCGAAAGTGAGGATTTTCCCATATATGAAGATGCAGCAAAAACAAAAAATGAACAAAAGAGCATTTGTAGCCGTTCTAGTCATTGGAGCCATGCTGTTGCCTTTGGCAACAGGAGTGGTTTATCTGGTGGCATATTCGATTTCTAAAAGCATCCAGCAAAACACCCAAGCGGAGCAGAAGACAAACAAAGCTGAGCCTGTTGTGGGTGGTGTTGTCTTTCTGCCTCAGGTAAAAGCCGTAGCAGTAGACCAAAAAATTATGGTAAACGTGCGCGCATCTGTTCCGGATGGCACGATTGCAAAGGTTAATTTGTTAACGCAGGATGCAAAAAAGAGCTTTTCACAAGCCATTGCATTTCAAGGCGGCAGTGCTGACACGGTTATTCTCATCGGCGAGACTACCCCAAAGGAGCTAAAGGGCATTATTGTGTTTGACCCGAGCAAGGACAGCCAGTCGCTTAGCGTCATCGACTATTTTGGGGAAAACGGAAGCAGGCTTACGGGTACAAATGTATTTGCTTATGATGCGCAAGGGCAGGAGTACAAGTACACCACAGATTTTTTTGCGATTACGCAGGACGAAAAAAAGGGATGATTGATGCTGATGCACTATGATAAGGCGTGATCATTTGCTTTGTTTGCACAAAAGAAGGGATGATAATGATGGAAAAAATTGGTCTTGGTGGTCAGTGGGTTTTATCCGGAGAAAATTTGAAAGAGCCCATTCAAGGGCAGGTGCCCGGTTCGGTAAACCACGATATGTTTGTGCAGGGGTTGCTGCCGGATCCTTTTTATCGCGACAATGAGGATGTATACTTGGCGGCGGCGGAACATGACTATGTATACGAAAGATTTTTTCGGGTTACGCCGTCGCAATTGCTGGCAGATGAGGTGGTACTGGTTTGCAAGGGCATTGATACGCTCAGTGATATCATCATCAATGATCAGCTGATTTCAAGCACGAATAATATGCATAGAACCTATGAATTTGATGTAAAAAATGTGCTTGTAGCAGGAGAAAATACAATTAAAATCAAGCTATATTCACCTCTTCGGTACTGCCGCGAGAAGCACGAAATTGAAGCCTTGTTTTCGCCGGGCGAGGGCGTGAAGGGTGTGCCGCATCTGCGCAAGGCCCATTGCATGTTTGGGTGGGACTGGGGCCCGAGAATACCCGATGCAGGCATTTGGCGTGATATAGATATTGAGTGCCGTAGCGCTTCTGTGATTGAAGAGGTGCGTTTTACCCAAAATCATAAGGAGGGCTGCGTTACACTGGGAGCGCAGGTTGCCATTAAGCATTTTGGAGCCAAAAACACTACCTTGAAAATGTTCATTGGTGGCGTTTGCAAGGCGCAGAGCGATGGACAAGCATTATCGGCAGATATTGAAAACCCCATCTTATGGCAGGTAACAGGCTATGGCGAACAAACCCTGTACAATGTTGAGATAAAGCTCTTTGAGGGAGAGACGGAGATAGACAGCAAAACATATCAAATTGGCCTTCGAACGGTAAAAATCGTTCAAAATGAAGATCAGTGGGGGAAGAGCTTTTATTTTGAGGTCAATGGTATTCCCGTCTTTATGAAAGGCGGCAATTATATTCCGGAAGACAATTTACTCGCAAGATGTAGCAGAGAAAAAACGCGCAAGCTGCTTTTAAACGCCAAGAAAGCCAATCACAACATGGTTCGGGTATGGGGCGGTGGCATTTATCCGCCGGATTATTTTTATGAAATATGCGATGAGCTCGGTTTGCTTGTATGGCAGGACTTGATGTTTGCTTGCTGCGTATATCCCGGCGATGAGGAATTTTTAGATAATATCACCATAGAGGCAAAGCAAAATATTCTGCGCATTTCGCATCATGCCTGCCTTGGGCTTGTGTGCGGCAACAATGAATGCGAGGAAGGCTTTGAACACTGGGGGTGGAAAAATAAATATCCCCATAAGGTTGGTGAATTTATACGCCAATACGAGGTTGTGCTCAAAGGTGCGGTCAAAGCTGCAAATCCAAATGTTTTTTACTGGCCCTCTTCCGCTTCTGCAGGTGGCGGCTGCTATGGAACAAGGGATTACGACAGGGGAGATACCCATTACTGGGAGGTATGGCATTTTAAAAAGCCATTTACCGAATATCGGAAATACCATTTCAGATTTGCATCTGAGTTTGGTTTTCAATCCTTCCCAAGCATGGAAACAATCAAGAGCTTTACGGAGGATGCAGATAGAAATATTTTTTCGTACATCATGGAGAAGCATCAGCGCCACGGCAGTGCCAACGGTACAATTTTGTATTATCTGTCTCAAACGTTGCGCTACCCTAAGGATTTTGAAAGTCTATTGTATGCGTCACAGGTATTGCAAGCAGAAGCCATACGCTATGGTGTTGAGCACTGGCGAAGAAACAGAAATGGCATGCGTTGTATGGGCTCTATTTACTGGCAACTAAATGACTGCTGGCCTGTAGCCTCATGGTCCAGTATCGACTATTACGGAAGGTGGAAGGCGCTTCACTATAGTGCAAAGCGATTTTATGCACCGGTGCTTATTTCCGTTTGTGAGGATGGTTGCGGCGCCGAAATTCATGTAACGAATGATAACACAAAGGCATTCTCAGGTCATATGACTTGGGCAATAAAGGATACCTCCGGCAAAGAGGTTGCATGCGGGCAGAAGGATATTTGCGTTGAGCCGCTTAGCGATTTATTGGCGGAGCAGTGCAGTTATGCGCCGCTAAGTGAAGGGGAAGCGCGTCGCAAGCTGTATCTTGAATACCGCCTGAGCAAGGATGGTAGATATGTATCCGGTGGGAATGCATATTTTACACCCATTAAACATTTTGACCTTACAGAGCCGGGGCTGAAAGTGCAGGTGCGCAAGGAGGAGGATGGACTTTGTTTGGCCGTATCCGCAGAGTCTCTTGCTGTCTATGTAGCGCTTGCCATTGAAGGTGCGGATGTGATTTTTGAGGATAACTATTTTGATCTTTCGGCTGGGGAAACCAGAGAGGTTAGAGTGAAATTTGAGGATATGTCAAGCATGCTTTCGGAAGAAGAAGTGCGTGCGAAGATTCAAATTCGGAGTTTATACCAATCATATACCATATAAAAAAACGCATTTTTAAAAAAACTGCAAAAGCCACTTGTGGCCTTTGCAGGTTTTTGATATAATAAGAAAAACGAAAGGGGAATAGTTTATGAAAAAATTATTTTTATTGGCATTGATTTCCACCTTGCTCACTGTAAACTTGATATCCTGCAAAAACGAAGCAAACAATACTGCTCCGCCGTATGCCTATGAGAAAATGGCTCTTTATACACCTATACCGGCCTCACCCACCACTATTTTAAGAGAAAGCACAAAAGAGCTGTTTGGATTATCTCGCAAAATAATGGTAGAGCGATACGGGCCGGAGTTGCAATCCTCTAGCAACGGACCTATCTATACCTATGGCGATATGCCAGCGTCCTTTGGGGCGGATGATGTGCGAGGCGTTTTTCAAATCATCGTAGGTGGTGACCCGTTTATTTTCCTCAATGGGATTACAAGAGATATGACTTTCGAGCAGATTAAAAAAGACATGGGCATCGCCCCCACAGAGGGGAAAAATGCGGCAGATGGTCTATATACCGCCAGCTATTTGGTGGATGGGAAATATGAAATTGTTTTGTCGGGGGAAAATAAAGACAGTAAAATCAGAGATATCAAAATTCTTTTGAAATAAAAGGTGTTTCATTTACCCTTGCAAAATATCCTTGTTGCCGCTTGACTTGCGGATAGGAGAAAAAGCATGAACCAAAAATCAATCGAAAAAATATTGAAGGATTTTTATGAGGTTACCTCCATTCGTGTATTGTTTCGATCCTATGAGCACAAAACCGGGACCAGGTATCCGCCGAAGTCTTTTGAAACTTTTTGCAGTCTTATTCGGTGCAATCCGCGAATTGAGGATATGTGCCAAGCGTGTGATGCTCATGCCTTTGAAATGGCAAACCAGACCGGAAAGGTATATGTATATCAATGTCACATGGGCCTTACCGAAGCGGTGGCACCGGTGTTTGTGCAAGGCAAGGCGGTTGGGTGTTTGATGATGGGGCAGACCTTAGATAAGCCGCCCAGTGAACAGCTCTGGCAAGAGGTCTATGCAAAATGCAGAGATTGTGAAACGCAGATGCTAATGCTTCGGGATGCTTTTATGAACATACCCTATACCTCTCCATCTCGCATAGGGGCCGCCGCCGGCATTTTGCAAATGGGTGCGGCTTATATTTATCTTTCAAAGGCCATTGAACTATCCGGCAAGCCGCTTGTGGGCAGATTGGAGCAGTTCTTAGAAGAAAATCCCCGTCAACATGCGTCCCTTCAGTGGATTGCACAGCATTTTCATGTCAGTGTATCGTATGTAAGCCATAAAATCAAGGAGGATACTGGGCTATCATTTACCACCTATGTCAATACTGTGAAAACGAAGCAGGCCAAGGAACTGCTTGAAATGACGGGCAGTAGCATTTCTCAAATTGCCGTGGCACTCGGATATAGTGATGCCAGCTACTTTTCTCGTGTGTTTAAAAAAATAGCAGGACGCTCACCGGAGGGATACAGAAAAGACATTTTATCAAAAACCATCACATAATACCCAAAGCGGAATTTATACTTTTGATAGATAAATGCTAAATAGTCCATGCCAAAGCAATTTATGCTATTTACCCAAAGGTGCAGTTGTGATAATGTATAGTCATTCTCATAAACTTGATATGGAGGTGACTTGCAATGAATTGCAAGGAAAGAGTGATTACGGCGGCGATGATGCATAAGGATACGGACATGGTGCCGTATAATGTGAGCTTTACTGTGGCTCAGCTTGATAAGATGAAGGCATTTACGGGGGATGAAAACTACGCCGCATCCCTAGGAAATCATATTGCCGGCACTGCATATGGCGGTAATGCTGTTCCCATGGAGGGGAAGGACGGCTATTTTAAGGATGACTATGGTGTGGTTTGGAATCGCACCGGAGCGGATAAGGATATCGGCGTGATTGAAGGCTTGTGTATTCCGGAACCGGATATGAGTTTATATACTTTCCCTCCCGTCAATGAAGAGCTGATTAGAAGATACATCGGAATTGCGCAAGTGCATTCCGATAAATTTCTCCATGGTGGCATAGGCTTTTCGCTATTTGAAAGAGCATGGACACTGCGAGGCATGGAAAATTTACTAATGGATATGATCCTAAATCCTGATTTTGTGCATCAGCTGATGAACGCCATTTGCGAGTACAATTTGAAGATGATTGATATTTATCTTGAATATGATGTACTGGACGGCATGTATTTCGGAGACGACTGGGGTCAGCAAAAAGGGTTGATTATGGGGCCGGCGCTGTGGCGTGAATTTATAAAGCCGTATTTGACTCGTATGTATCAGCGTGTGAAGAGCAAAGGCAAATATGTATTACAGCATTCGTGTGGGGACATTGAGCAAATTTTCCCGGATCTCATTGATATCGGACTGGATGTATACCAAACCTTCCAACCGGAAATATACGATATTGAAAAGGTGAAGAAACAGTTTGGTGACCGCCTCAGCTTTTGGGGTGGTATCAGTACACAGACCTTACTCCCTATGGCAACTGCACAGAGAGTAAAAGAAGAAACCATTCGAATTTTAAAAATCATGAGCCAAAGTGGCGGATATATTGCAGGGCCAACTCATGCCGTACCGGGTGATGTACCACCGGAGAATATCATTGCCATGGTAGAGGTTTTGCAAAATCAGCATCTCTATTTATAAAGGAACCAATCATTAACCTTTGCCAAAATGGTTGGTGCAGTTTTTTATTGTTTCCGCTAAAAAACCAGGCAGCTCTCTGAAATGATTCCATTTCAAAGAGCTGCTCTTTTGGTTTTTCGTTTATACTGTTTGACGTTGCAAATGCTATTTAAAAGCATATTGCATGCAAATGAGTATTATTTCATTGTGTTTTCGACCTGCTGAATCATTTTCTTAACCATTTGGCCACCGATTGAACCGGCCTGACTGGAAGTTAAGTCGCCATTGTAACCCTGCTTTAAGGTTACGCCTACATCTGAAGCAGCTTCCATCTTAAATCTGTTAAGAGCATCCCTTGCACCGGGTACTAAGTTTCTGTTTGCCATATCGGAATTCACTCCTTGGAAAATATTTTCGTGCACTTGTTGTGCAGTTATATTTTGTGCCAATATTCGTTACATATGCAAGGAAATGAATGGAATTTATGCATGTTTAAAAATTATTTCTCGCAGTCTATCATAAAAATATAAATAATTATAATAAGGAACTGCATTGGTCACGCCATGATCTAAGCAGGGAATATATCGACCCATATCCAGCATAAACGGAATTTTTTCAAGCTCCTTATCCATATCACTTTTTTCAAATTCTAAAATATGCTTGTCAAGCCCGCCCATCAACCCAATTTCGGGAAATTCACGGCGCACATCCCGAATATCAATGCCAAACTGAGATTCCCAAGGGAAAATAATATTTACGCCTCCCTCAATCCATAAGGGTACCAAAAGTCGCTCGTCACCATCGCTGTCTACTAAAAAATTCTTGCAACCTTTTTTGCGAAGCGCATCGGTAAATCGCTGATATCTGGGAAGAAGAAACCTTCGAAACGTATCGGGACTGATCAGTGGGCCGTTTTTGCTACACATATCCTCCCAAATAAAAAAATAATCAAGCGGTACTTTCTCTAAAACAACACGATAAATACCAATCCACAAATCGCATAAGGTGTCCAGAATTTCATCAATCAGCTCCGGCATATCAAAAAATGCGTAGAGCAGATTTTCAAATCCAAACAGCTCGCGTAGGGCTCCGAAAAAGCCTATCGGCAAATCTCCCGCATAAACCGGTAAATTTGAATTTTCAGCATGGGTGCATATGGCATCAAAACCCTCCGGAAACCGCTTATAATCAAAAAGCAGTCTTTCCTTTAGCGCGTTCCAGCTTTTTTCGTCAGAAACGGGTCCTTCTAAGGTCAGTGGCATTAGCTCCGAACCGTCAAGACGCAGCTCTCTGGCGCCCCATCTGTTGCGCATGAAGGTTTTGTTATCTTTTTTTTCAAGGATAACCGTATCGAAATATGGAAACACAAATGCAGGGATATTGAGATAAACGCCTCTGGCATAATCAAAACCCAATTTTTTTTGAATACTCTCAAAGCTGCCGCCCTCTTCTAAACCTTCTGTTTTCCATCTTGCAATGCAGGAGCGAAAATTACAACAACCCATTGCATCAATAAAAGGTACTCTGTCCACCGCTGAACCGGAAAATAGGTGATTAAATCGTTCTCTGTGCGATAACTGCATACAAACACTCTCCTTATATGATACGTGCTATTTTCCACTATCATATCAAAAGAATGAAATAATATATACAATATAATTGCTCTACATTTTCACTATTTTGCTTTTTCTGATTTGTGAAGGGACAATCCCTTTGATTTTTCGAAAACAGGAAGAAAAGTAGCTACCGGAGGCAAAACCGGATTCAAAGGCAATTTCAGTGATGCTTTTATTTGTTTCCATCAGTAATTTTTCGGCATGGCAAATCCGAACATACATCAGGTAATCCACAAAGTGCATATGGGTTGCCTTTTGAAAAGTGCGGCAAAAATGATGATAACTCATAAAGCAGGAAGCGGCAATATCTTTTTCTGTTAGCCTACTTGAAAAATGATCGCTTATGTATGCCAGTACATTTTTAATTTTGTCAAGCTCATTCTCGTCAATAACCTCGCACGCTGAGGGGAAAATGATATATTCATTTCTTGCAAACCAGCCAAAGAGCTTATAAATATCGCCTTTAATAGAAAGTGCAAATCCGGTCTTTTTCGCTTCGTACTCTTCATACATATCCAGTATGAAGCCTTGGGCAGCCTTTGTATGGGATGTGCAAGGAATAAACTTCGTATATGCTACTTGATGCCGCATGAAACGAGAAAAGCTATTACTCTCAAAAAGTGCAGCGTTTTGTGCGCAAAGCATGGCCGGCTTCACTTGAATGACAATGATTTCCCAATCGCCACAAGGGACATAATGCACATCATCACAATTAATAATGCAAATATCACCCTCACCGGCGGCATAGCTTTGATCAGAGATCAAAATAGTTGCATGCCCCGATACGACATACAATATCTCAATATGCTCATGCAAATGATAGGGAACAGCAGAAATACCTGTATTTTTACACACAATAAAAGGCAGTTCCTTTTCGGGACTGCACAGCATTGTCTCTCGGATAATGAGTGGCTCATCCATTTTATCACTCCATCAAACACAAGGCTCACTAAAAAATGTGATAGGCAGAAAAACTTCCTTATGACAGAGGCACGGTAGCGCCGGTGGGATCCGCATACAGCTCAATATAATATAATTCAGCGCCTGCATCGGACTTCATATATGTTTTTAAAACCATTTTTCCATTGTAAAAATACGATGTATCATTTTTGAAATCAACGGTCTTGGAAAAACCGTATTGCACAAGGAACGCTTCGTAACGTAGCAACGCATCATAGCCTGCATCTGCAACAGGATAAGCATAGACGCTTACAGACCCCTTCTTTTCATACACCACCGGTGCACAAGCGGTAAAGCCTGCGGGAGAGGGTATGCTAAAATATTCACCAAAGGGCACAAAGCCGCTTTTCATATTCGCGCTCGTGATGGTCACCGTTTGCGTAGAAGCTTCCCAGTCCACCTTTGCGCCTGAATTTTCAGCCACAAAACGAAGTGGAATGAGCGTCCTGTCATCCTTGATATACGGCGGAGAATCCAAATAAACCACTCTGTCATTCACGATGGCATCCGATTTACCGATAAAAAGCACCATCATGGTTTCCTCCGAGAAAACCTCTATGCTTTTTAGTTCTTCATCCCAGTTGACGGTAGCACCCATCTGCTCGAAAATTTGGCGCATGGGTACCATTGTCCGATCATTTGTAATCTCTGGTGCGACATCAAAAGAAAGCGTGCGACCATCCAGTATCACCGTAATATCTTGGGAAGCTGCGGACAACAACGGGCAAACCAAAAGTGCAGTCAAAACAATCCATAATAACTTTTTCATTATTTATCACCCTATATGTACATACTTGTTCGAAAACGCCAATGCGACGAACATATTTATTTTATCATATAATCTGCAATTTGTCCATAGAAAAGAAATACAAAAAACGACATATTTGGGGTGAGGAATGTTTTGGGAGAACAAGCGGGTTTTTCATCAAAATTGCATTTTATAGATGGAGAAAGATTTTCATGTATTGGTCATGCAAAAAATAAGTTGTTATTTTATATGTTTTTTGTACAATCTGATATTGAATTTGAAAAAATACATGGTATAATGTGAGAATAAAGAAAGTAGTATATGCTGGTGCAGGCGCTATGTAGCTTGTATCATTTGGCAGAGAATAAAAAGGAAGTGTGCAAGATGAACAAGTTTATTTGGCAGGACCCTCAAGTTTTAGAGGTCAATCGGTGTAGTCCCAGAGCGTATTATTTGCCATATCAAGATGAGCCCTCGTGCAGAAGCGGCGAAAGAAAAAAGTCAGATGTGTATAAGCTGCTGTGTGGCAACTGGAAATTTGCTTATTTTGAAAAATATACAGATGTTGCGGAAAATATCTGGATGCAGGACACCGAAGGATGGGGTAGTATCCCGGTACCCTCCAACTGGCAAATGCATGGTTATGACGTGCCGCATTACACCAATGTAAACTACCCATTTCCTGTGGATCCGCCTTTTGTCCCCAATGAAAATCCGGTGGGCGTATATGCAAGAGAGTTTAGCATTCCCTCTTCTTTTGAGGAAAAGGAAGTTTTTATCTTCTTTGAAGGTGTCAATTCCAGCTTCGAGCTGTACATAAACGAAAACTATGTGGGATATAGCCAAGGCACCCACTTGCCCAGTGAATTTTCAATTACAAAGTATTTGAAAAAGGGAAACAATCGCATTACAGTAAAGGTATACAAGTGGTGTGACGGTAGCTACTTAGAGGATCAGGATTTTTACCGTTTATCGGGCATTTATCGGGATGTCTATTTAATTGCAAGAAGCCGGGAGCATTTGAGGGATATATTCATTCAAACCGACCTACAAAACCATTATCAAACCGCTCATATTACCATAGAAGCTGAATATGTAGGCAATGCGAGTGCCAAGCTTTCCATATGCGATCCATACGGAGAGGAGATATGCACCAAAGAAATTGGGGAAAGTTACCGCCTTACCATCGAAAACCCTGTGCTTTGGACGGCGGAGACCCCCGAACTGTATACCTTTTTATTCTACGCTCATGGGGAATACATCATGCAGCAGGTGGGGATACGGAAAATTGAATGTGCAAAAAACGGAGCACTGCTCATCAATGGGCAAAGTGTGAAGCTCAAAGGAGTAAATCGGCACGACACTCATCCCGAACTGGGGCATGTCACGCCCATGGCACATATGGAAACCGATTTAAAAATCATGAAAAGCCATAACATCAATACCATTCGAACCTCTCATTATCCCAATACCTCCGAGTTTTTAGGGCTGTGCGATCAGTACGGCTTTTATGTAGTGGATGAAACGGATTTGGAATGTCATGGTTTTACCACGTGCCTGCCGGGTTATGGATACAAAGCAAATGACGGAGAAATATGGATTTCTCATCAAGTGCTATGGGAAAAAGCTTATTTGGATAGGGCGGTGCGTATGGTGGAACGAGATAAAAATCATGCCAGTATTATCATGTGGTCACTGGGCAATGAATCCTGCTATGGGGATAATCACACGAAAATGGCGCAGTGGATCAAAAAGAGAGATCAAAGCCGATTGGTGCATTTTGAAGGGGGGAGCGTAGCGCAGGATCCATCTTGCATTGATGTCGTCAGCCGCATGTATGCATCCCCTGAACAGATTGTAGAATTCGCGAAGGCATACCGCAAGGACAGCCGCCCGTTTTTCCTCTGCGAGTATAGCCATGCCATGGGTCTTGGGCCTGGAGATTTGAAGGATTACTGGGAGATTATATACAAATACCCAAGGCTTATCGGTGGCTGCGTATGGGAATGGGCAGATCACAGCGTGAAGAGAATAGATGAAAGCGGCAAAGAATATTATACCTACGGAGGAGATTTCGGGGAGTGGCCGCATGATGGCAATTTCTGCGTGGATGGTCTTGTAAGACCAGACAGAACGCCGTCATCTGGATTATTAGAGCTCAAGCAGGTGTACCAAAATGTTGCTATTTCGCTTCAAGATGCGTCAAAAGGGACAGTTTTAGTGAAAAATTTATATGATTTCACCAATTTAGAAGAGTTTGAGCTGGTTTGGGTGGTCAAAGCCGATGGGGAAACGGTGACGCAGGGCAAGGTGCTTGGCATGAGTATCCGTCCCCATGCCGTATCAGAAGTGGAATTGGGCTATGCACTTCCAAGCAGTGCTAGGTACGGCTGCTATTTAGATGTATCCCTCAGGACACTGCGGGATACGATGTGGCAAAATGCAGGCTATGAGGTGGCCTTCTGCCAGATTGCACTGCCGGTTACACAAGCGCCTGTGATGCCGCCGGCAGATGCACCGCTGCGTTTTATAGAAAAGGCAAATCATATTGTGGTCTTGGGCGGTGATTTTGCATATACCTTCGATGGATTTGGAGCGGCACCCTGCAGTATGGTAAAGGATGGCGTGGAAATGCTGGAGGGCACAATGGGGCTCAGTGTTTGGCGCGCTCCAATTGATAATGACCGAGTCATTCGGCGAAGCTGGAAGAATTATGATGGCGGCTATTCCGGCTCGGGCATTGGCTATGACCGGATGAGGATGCATGTATATTCCTGCGAAGCAGAAAAAATCGGGAAAAAAGTGCAAATTCGGTTTGAGCTTCGTTTAGCGGCAAATAGTAAGCTGCCGCTACTTCGGGGGAGCATGATATATCTTGTTTCCGGTGATGGCACAGTAGAGGTAACCTTGCAGTGCGATATTCATCCCGAAATGCCCTACCTGCCTCGACTTGGCTTTGAGCTTGCAATGCCAAAGGGGAATGAGGCCATATCGTATTATGGCATGGGGCCGGGTGAAAATTATATGGATATGCAAGCAGGTTGCCGAATGGACCTGTTTTCCTCCACCGTAAATGAGCAGTATGTGCCAAATATCCGTCCCCAAGAGCACGGCAACCATACAAGCACCAAAATGGCAAAGGTGCACGACAAGCTTGGCAGAGGGATGCAGTTTTTAGGCCGACCCGACTTCTATTTTAGTGCCTCACATTATGCGGCGATGGACTTATCCGAAGCGACACATACCAATTCGCTTATGCCACGCGAAGAAACCATCGTTCGCATAGATTATAAGCAAAGCGGCGTGGGTTCGGGTAGCTGCGGACCCCAGCTTGCCCCTAAGTATAGGCTGAGTGAAAAACAAGTGGCGTTTTCGTTCAGCATGCAACCCTTTACAGAGCTATAAAGGCACCCACTTCTTCTGCACAAGTGCAAAAAACCGCACGGATTGGTGTTGACAGGGGAGCAATAGTATTATATAATAATAATATTCATTTGATATCATTTCATAAAATGGTTCATCTATCATGTTGGGGGAAGATTTTCATGTTAATTGAGAAAAACAGCAAACTCGTTTTTATTGGCGATTCTATTACCGATGCCGGTAGAGGTAGACCGGTGGGTGAAGGTTTTGCAGGGATGGGCAACGGTTATGTGAGTCTCATCAACAGCCTGCTCAATGCTTGCTTACCCGGGCAAGGTATTCGCGTGGTGAATATGGGCATTAGCGGGAACACCATTCGCGACCTTAAAAGCAGATGGCAAACAGATCTCTTTGACCTTGAGCCAGACTATGTGGCGATGATGATTGGCGTGAACGATTGCTGGCGTAAATACGACCACCCACTGCTTGCGGCCAATGTGGGAATAGATGAATTTAAAGAAACTTACATCGCACTCATTGAGCAGACCTTGCCGAGGGTCAAAGGGATGATTTTAATGACCCCATTCTTTTTAGAGCCAAACCGTCAGGATAAAATGAGGGCGGATGTAGATAAATGCAGCGACCTTGTTCGTGCGCTCTGCGCACGGTATGGACTTACGCTTGCGGATGTGCAAGCGCAGTTTGATCAAATCATGGAGGGTGTCTACCCCATGAGCATTGCTTCAGATAGGGTACATCCAGGTCAGTCTGGTCAAATGGTAATTGCAAAGACCTTTTTACAAGCGATTGACGCTCAAATTTTTGCCTGAAGGAGGATATGAAAATGACTGAAAAATTACTAAAGAACACTTTGTTTGGGTATAGCAAAAAATCGGTGCATGCATACTTAGAAGCGTATAGTGCCGAGACGGAAAATGAAGCGAATAAAAACCGGAGCATTCTGCAGCAAAATGCCGAGCAGAAGGAAAAACTGATGGAACAGATTTCCTCAAAGGAAGCGGAAATCAAAGCGCTACAGCAAAAGTTGCAACAAGAGGGCGAAGCGCTTTTACACGAGCGAGATGAAATTGAAAAAGCAGGCCGCAAATATGAAGCGCTGAGCACGCAGTATAATTTTCTTTCTCAAGAAAATGAGACTTTGAAACAGCAAGTAGGTAGCCTTGACGAGGAGCGGGATTTGATTTCTGCAACACTGCTCATTGCCCAGCGGGAGGCTGTGCAAATTAGGCGCGCGGCGCACGAAGCGGCAGAGGAGCTAAAGAGCCAGAAGGAACGTGAGGCGCAGAGCTTACTGCAAGAGGCACAAAAGGCGGCAGAGCAATCCCGACTTGCGCAAGAAGAGGAATCGGCGGCGAAAAAGGCAGATTTAGAAAGAGAGCTTGCGGTCATGCAGTCGAATATAGATATCCTCTCTAAGGAGATGAAGTCTCTGAAGGAAAATGCACTTTCGGCCATGAAAAAGTATACTTCAGAGCTTGATTATCTAATTACCGAATACAAAGTGTAATTGCATATCAAATGGCGGGGAAGGACGGTTTTATAGGCATGGAAAAAAAGATACTTGAAATACTGGAGCAAAACTGCAGGCACACGCCCCGGCAGATTGCTGTGATGCTTGGCGTAGATGAAAGCCAAGTGATCTCGGTGATTGATAAACTGGAAAACGAAGGCGTTGTCCTGAGCTATAAGGCACTGATTAACTGGGAAAAAACCGCTACAGAGCGTGTCAGTGCACTCATTGAGCTGAAGATTACCCCCCAACGAGGCGAGGGCTTTGACAAAGTGGCCGAAAGGATATATCAGTATCCTCAGGTCACCTCTCTTTATTTGATGTCCGGTGGGTTTGATTTGGCGGTGACCATTGAAGGCAAAAGCATGAAGGACGTTGCGCTTTTTGTTGCCAATACGTTGGCACCCATGGAATCCGTGGTGAGCACGGCTACCCATTTTGTGCTGAAAAAGTATAAAGACGAAGGGGTTATCTTTGATACAAAGGTAGAGGATGACAGGCAGGTGATTACGCTGTGAATTATAGCACGTTGCTTTCGGACAAAGCCAAGGAGATTAAACCCTCCGGCATACGAAAGTTTTTTGATATCGTCAGTGAAATGACAGATGCCATTTCCTTAGGGGTAGGCGAACCGGATTTTGTAACCCCTTGGCACATCAGAGAAGAGGGCATTTACTCTCTGGAAAAAGGAAAAACGCACTACACCTCCAATGCGGGGATGGTACAGCTTCGCAGAGAGGTTCTTCGGTATTTGAAGCGGCGTTTTGATTTGGAGTATCATGATGAAAATCAGGTGATTATCACCGTGGGTGGCAGTGAGGCCATCGATATTGCTATGCGTGCCGTTGTCAATAACGCAGATGAGGTGCTCATTCCGGAGCCCAGCTTTGTGTGCTACACGCCTTGTTGCATTTTGGCAGGTGGGGTGCCGGTGTCGGTACCCACTAAAATGGAAGATCAGTTCCGCATAGACCCGGATGAAATCAAAAAGAGAATTACAAAAAGAACAAAACTACTAATCCTTCCCTACCCCAATAATCCCACCGGCGCCATTATGAGCAAGGAGGATTTAGAGGGAATTGCAAAGGTGCTTGAAGGCACTGATATTCTTGTGATGGCAGATGAAATTTATGCTGAACTTACCTATGGATTAAAGCATACCTCCATTGCATCGCTGCCGGGTATGAAGGAGAGAACCATTTTAATTAGCGGTTTTTCGAAAAGCTATGCCATGACCGGTTGGCGTATTGGATATGCCGTGGCACCGCTTGAAATTATGCAGGCCATGTTTAAAATCCATCAGTATGCCATTATGTGTTCACCCACCACCGCCCAGTATGCCGCTATAGAGGCTTTGAAGAACGGCGATGAGGATATCGAGCATATGAAGGAGCAGTACAATTACCGCCGAAGCGTGGTGGTGGATGGCTTTCGAAGCATCGGGCTGGATTGCTTTGAGCCACTGGGGGCCTTTTATGTATTCCCCTCAATTAAAAGCACGGGTCTTAGCTCAAATGAGTTTTGTGAAAGTTTACTTAGGGAGCAAAAGGTAGCCGTTGTGCCGGGTAATGCGTTTGGAGAAAGCGGTGAAGGCTACATTCGCGCCTCTTACTGCTACTCCATTGAAAACATCAACATCGCCACCCAGCGTATTGAAAAATTCTTAAAGGGTAGAATATAAAGAAATATATAAGGATGGGAAGCAAGTATGAACATTGTATCCGTATCATCCTGCAGTGATTATGAAATAAATACGGTCAGGGAAAGTATAAAAGCCGCTTTGCAACCCATGGGAGGCATGGCGGCTTTTATCAAAAAAGGGGATCGGGTTCTTATCAAGCCCAATCTGCTGATGAAGCGTCGTCCCGAGGAGGCAACCACTACTCACCCTGCCATTGTGCAGGCGCTGACCGAGGAAGTGCTTGCCGCTGGAGGGATTGTTACCATTGCGGACAGCCCGGGTGGGCCCTATACAACGGGCATGCTCAGAGGACTGTATGATGCAACCGGCATGAAGCAGGTGCAAATGGATACCGGTGTGCGCTTAAATGAAGATGTGGGCATGCACCATATGCAGTATCCGCAAGGCGCAGTGTCCAAGGTTTTTCCTGTCATTACCCCTTTGGCACAGGTTGACAAGGTCATTTCGGTGGCAAAGCTCAAAACCCATATGATGAGCTACATGACGGGAGCGGTCAAAAATCTTTTCGGGCTCATTCCGGGCACGTATAAAGCGGAGTATCACTTCCGCATGCCTGATAAGCGTGTGTTTTGCAATATGCTGGTGGATTTGTGCGAGATGGCAAAACCGGTGCTCAGTGTGGTGGATGCAGTCTATTGCATGGAAGGCGATGGCCCCTCCTCCGGACAGGTAAAATTTGCAGGATACATTTTGGCAGGTGATAATCCCCATGCCACCGATTATATTTGTGCCGACTTAATTGATGCACAGACAGAAAATATTTACACCCTGACAAATGCCATAGAAAGAGGGCTTTTTCATCCGGACAAAATCAAGTTGATAGGGCAGTACCGCCAAATAAAGGATTTTAAGAAACCGGGCATTCGAGGCATTCATTTTTTAGAGGGGCATTTTTTGCTTGGCCTGGTTGACCGCTTGGTCACGGCAAAGCCGGCGGTGGACGATAAAAAGTGCATTGGCTGCGGCGAGTGTGCCAAGGTGTGCCCACCCGGCGTCATTTTAATGGAAAATCGCAGACCGAAAATTGATTACAAAGGGTGTAACGGGTGTTTCTGTTGTCATGAGCTTTGTCCTCATAAGGCAATGGACTTAAAAGGCAGAGGTCTGTGGAATTTCATCAGAAAGCTGATAAGTTAAGGCGAAAGGATTTTTACCATGGAAATGAAAACAGTTGAAATATTTACGGACGGCGCTTGCAGTGGAAATCCTGGCAAGGGTGGATATGGCGTGATATTGCGAAGTGGCGGAAAGGAAAAAGAGATTTCCGGTGGCTTTGTTCATACCACCAATAATCGCATGGAGCTCATGGCAGCCATTGTGGGGCTTGAGGCGCTAAAATACCCCTGTGAGGTGAAACTGCAAAGTGATTCAAAGTATTTGGTGGATTCGGTGACCAAGGGTTGGGTATGGGCTTGGCGCACAAAGGGATGGAAGAAGGCAGACAATTCACCGGCTCTGAATGTGGATTTATGGGAAAGGCTTTTGTTGCAGCTTGATCGGCACCAGGTGGAATTTGTTTGGATCAAAGGTCATGATGGGCATCTCGAAAATGAACGCTGCGATAAATTGGCTCTGGCCGCTTGTATGGGTGAGGATTTATCCGAGGATGTAGCGTATCAATAAATTGAAAAGCAGAGGGGCCCCTTCTTAAGGAAGGGGTTTTTATTTTTTCATCGGATTTTTTTAAATATGTATTGACATGGCATAAAAATTGTGATAATATGCAGATATCAACATGTACGTACAAGTACAAATAAGGAGCGTGTTTGTAATGTCATTTAAGGTTGCATTTATTGGAGCCGGAAGCATAGGCTTTACCAGGGGGATCCTTAGGGATTTGCTTATTGTACCGGAAATGCGGAATATTGAGGTCGCGTTTACGGATATAAACGAGCACAATTTGGACATGGTCACCAAGCTATGCCAAAGAGATATTGATGCAAATGGGATAGAGATCAAAATTCAGTCGACCACAAACAGAAGAGAGGCTCTTCGCGGTGCAAAATATGTGATTAACTGCGTGCGAATTGGCGGCCTAGAGGCTTTTGAGTATGACGTGAGTATTCCTCTGAAATATGGTATTGATCAATGTGTGGGTGATACGCTGTGTGCCGGCGGTATTATGTATGGTCAAAGAGGGATTGCCGCAATCCTGGAATTTTGCAAAGACATTCGAGAGGTGGCACAACCCGGCTGTTTGCTGCTTAATTACGCCAATCCCAATGCAATGATTACTTGGGCTTGCAATGTTTATGGGAAGGTGAATACGGTAGGACTTTGCCATGGTGTCATCCACGGACACAAGCAAATTGCTACTGTTTTGGGGCTGGAGCAAAAGGACGTGGAAATTATCTGTGCCGGCATCAATCATCAGACCTGGTATATATCCGTAAAGCATCAGGGCAAGGACATGAAGGATAAGCTTCTTCGCGGATTTGAAAAGCATAAGGATTACCGCAAAACAGAAAAAGTAAGAATAGATATGCTACGCCGTTTTGGCTATTACAGCACCGAATCCAACGGCCATTTGTCCGAATACTTGGCGTGGTATCGCAAAAGACCGGATGAAATCAAAGACTGGATTGACTTAGGTTCTTGGATTAACGGAGAGACCGGCGGATATTTGCGTACCTGCACCGAAGGGCGCAACTGGTTCGAGCATGATTTCCCGAACTGGATGAAGGAGGAACCCAAGCAGTACGCTCCGGAGCACAGAGGGGTAGAGCATGGTTCCTATATTATCCAAGGCCTTGAAACCGGCAAAGTTTATAGAGGGCATTTTAATGTTATCAACAACGGCTGCATCACCAATTTACCCGATGATGCCATTGTGGAAGTTCCCGGCTATGTAGATTATAACGGCATCAATATCCCCAAAGTAGGGGATCTACCACTTGGCTGTGCGGCGGTCTGCAATCAGTCCGTCAGCGTACAGCGGCTGGCCGTTGAGGCGGCCGTGCACGGGGATGATATGTTACTGCGCCAAGCCATGCTCTTGGATCCGTTGGTGGGCGCCGTATGTAATCCGCCGGAGGTATGGCAGATGGTAGATGATTTCCTCATCGCTCAGGAGCAGTGGTTGCCACAGTATAAAAAAGCCATTGCAAAGGCGAAGAAGACGCAGTCAAAGGGCAAACGTTTGCAAACACGTGAGAACTATATGGGAGCGGCAAGGCTACATACCAAAACCATTGAAGAAATGGCGCAGCAAAGAGAGGAAATGAACAAAATAGCAGGCGAGTCCGATAAGGCCCAAGTGCGAAATGCGGCCAAGTAACACATGATTATATGTAAAAAAACGCAGCCGGTAAAGGCTGCGCTTTTTTTATTGTGGGGAGGATTATTCTATGATAACCATTTCCTTTACTTCGTCCTTGTACATACGGATGAACAGGTAGCTGGGGTTAGATGCATCGTATTTTGCGATGTCTGCGCCGGATGCTACGGTTACGTTGTTCGTAGACTTGGTAGAGTCATAGCTGTATATCTTTACGCCCTCTAAGGAATAGTTGTTCAGGTTCGCACCATTTACAGATACGTTAACGGAATTTGTGAACTTGCGTTCAACCTTACCATAGATAAGATCTAAGCCTTCCGCAGGAGACTGCATGGTCTGCGTGCCCTTTGTGCTGATATCGAACAGAACGTCGATGGTGTCAATCTCGTTTTTCACGTTGGTCTTCAGCTGGATGATATCACCCTGCTTCAAGGATACGTTGCCGCTCTTTACAAGCAAGCCGGACTGAGCACTCAGGTAGGAAACCGCTACGCCGTTGCTGTACGCATACAGCTTTTCAACATCTTCGCCATTGTCATTTTTCACTCTGGTGATTTTGTCTACTACTGCGATGGGGGATTCTACATTGGTTCTGCCGCTGGAATTCTTCACGATAACAACTTTTGCTGTAAGGTCTTCGTCCATGTCAAACACTTCGATGTTGTACTCGCTGTCGTTGACAAACATGTCCATGTTTCTCACTGCGAAGTCTTCAGGATCCGTTGTGTTTGAAGGGATATCAAATACGATGGTATCTGCGTTTACTTTCACGTTGCCAAGCTTTTTGGAAACGGACTTGTAGACAACGTCATCTGCTTCTACATTCTGCGTAAATACGCCACGGTTGTATGCGCCTGTTGCGGTCTTGTCTACTGCAGTTTTGATGGTTGAAATCTTGCCATCGGAGTTCTTCTCAAAGGTGATGAGCTCCGGTGTAATTGCGCCGCCGGCATTGAGTGTTGCCAGTACCTGCTCAGCATCTACTGCCATGTCATCATTGAGCTTAATCTTTTCTGCGCCGGTTAAAACAACTGTTTCGCCGGTCTTTGTGAAGAGTTTGAATTCCACTTCGGAGCTAAATGAGCCATTGAGTGCTGCATCCACAAGGTATGCATAGTTATTGCTCATGCTGCCGGTTGTATCTACTGCTGCGATCTTACCCTGTACATCCAAGTAGAAGGTACCTTCTTCGGTAATTTCAATGGTGTTCGGATAGTTAGCTGCTATTTCATACTCTTTGTTTTCGATGATCAGCTTTTCGCCGTCACTTTCAGTTACAACGCCTGAGATGCTATTCTGAATAACATCAGCCTTAATCAGTTTGCCGTCGAGGCTCTTTCTTACGGAGATAACATCCCACTCCTTCAGATCCTCAAGTGCAATTGCTTTGCCGGCTTTGCTCAGTGCAAATCTTAAATCCTGATCGTCGGGATCAAGTATCAAGGTTGCCTTGCCGTATTTGTCAATTATGCTGTGACTAATTGAAGAGGTTTCTTCTACAACATAGTTTTCGTAGGAAGCGACAAATACGATGTCATACTCGTCATCTCTGTTTGTGTCAAGCAATGTGATCTCGCCTGCTGCCGGTGTTAAAAGTGCCTGGTCAAAAGCGATAGATTTGCCGTTGAATATCATGGTTGCATTGCCTGCAACATAAATGGATTTGGTGTTGGTATCATTGTCTTTATCAACCCAATATTTCAGCGTGCTGCGTGAGCCTGGGATAAACTCATCCACATTCTCTGCATCCATGGAAAGGTAGCTGTTTTTCGTTTTTTCGATAAAAGCAGTTTTGATTTCCATATCGCCTGTTGCATCGTTTTCTTCTACATAAGCAGTTACATTAAAACCAAGCATCTGGCTCATGTCGGTATTGCCTGTCTTATAAATTTCTGTGCCTATTTGCACTTCGTCATCCATAAGGCTGCTGTTGCCGCTAAGACGCGTGTCAGCTGTTGCTGTAACTTGTCCTTCTACTTCCTGAACATCAAGCTTGTCTTCCAGTATGGTTTTGTCAACAACTTCATAATTAACGTCGCTGCCATAGCCTGTCTGTTCCATCAGATCGATAGTGAGAGAGTTATAGGACATTTGAGCTACCATGCCACGAGTAATCGCTGCATTGTTCGTTGCGCTCACGCCTTTGGTAATACCAATCTGAGCGCCGGTTACAAGGTGACCTGTAGGCCAGCTTCCCTTGCTGAGTGCAGAAGGCTCATAGCCTAGCATTCTTACAAGAACGGTTACAGCTTCAGCATAGCTGATGGTATCATCCGGTCTGAAGTTGCCGTTTTCGTCACCCACGATGAGACCTTGGTTTACAGCAACGTTGATGAAACCGTTTGCCCAATGGTCTGCTGCTACGTCAGGGAATTTTGTCTTGAAGTTAGAAGCAAGTGCTACGCTTTCAAGGCCTAAAGTGTTTACTGCAATCTTTGCAAACTCGGAACGCTTGAGGTTGTCCTCGGGTCTGAATTTGCCGGTGTCCTTGTCGCCGACCATAATGTTCAATGCGCCAAGTACGGTTGCGGGCTCCTCATACTTTGTATTTGCAACATCAGTAGACACGGCGGCGAATACACCAGAGGTCATACCGAATAGCATTGTAGCGGATATCAGAGCTGCCAAAACTTTTTTCATCTTACTCATTTTCTTTTTCCTCCTTAAAATATCTCAGCCCACATGTGAACTGTAGGCCACCCATATTGGGTATCATCTTGTAGGTTTGTTGTGCTGCGGTTGTGTTATGTCAACCACATGCTCTATTGTAGCGTATATGCGATTGTATATCAAGTCTAAATATATGGAAATAGTGGTCATTCCTACACAATTCCCTCTTGCATTTAAGATGATAATATGTTATCATATACGCGTGACATACTATACCTTGTGGTTGACCCCCTCCCCCCTATGCGGAAGAGGGAAAAGTAATAAACGGCAGGAGGGTTTTTTGTATGGTGAAAAAGAGTATGGTGTTTATGGCCTTTGTGCTTCTTCTGTGTCAGTTGCCTGTTTTGGCGGCTTTTTCGGATATGGAGGACGCAAAATGGGACTGGGCACGCCCTATTGTAGAGAGCATGAACCAAAGCGGCATTATCAAAGGATATGGAGACAATATCTTTGGGCCGGACAAGCCGGTGACGAAGAATGAAGCATTTGTTTTAATGTCACGCATTTTGGGGTGCGATAATGAGCAGGCCGCTTCGTTTGTCGGATATATGAAGCGCAACTATGAAGCAGAGTTAAAAAAATATAGCACGCCTTATAAAAAGGAAATCGCTTATTTGCTACATAGAGGCATTGTGTCTATTGATGATGTAAAAACATATATATCGGATGATGTGGCAAGCAAGCCGCTCAAAAGATATGAAGTGGCCATGCTGCTTGCCAAGTTAGATCAGGGCGGCGCTGCATTACCTGCCACAGAGGGCGATTTGAGTTTTAAAGATGCAAAGAGCGTTCCAACTGAGGCAAAGGCAGCGGTTGCCTATGTGAGCAGCCAAGGGATTATGCTCGGAGTTGAAGGCGAAACATTTTCTCCGATGACGGATGTAAACCGCGCACAAATGGCGGTGCTACTCAGCCGAATGATTGACCGGCTGAAGGTCAGTGTCGTTGCAGGTACGTTAGATAAATATGACCAAGTAAAGGATACAGCAAGCTTTACGTCGCTCGCAGGGCAGACGAAGCTTTTTACCGTGGGCACGGTGCCTGTATCTCTTGATGGGAAGGCAGGCGGAAAAATCAGCACGGTGCCTGCAGGATCAGACATGTTACTGTATTTAAAAGGCGATAAGCTTATTGCCATTGATATTTTGCCCATTGCGATTGACAAAACGGTAGAAGGCATATTTAAAGCGTACTCAGGGAGCAGTGATGGCACAGTAATTTCTGTTGTATCAGCGAAGCTAGGCACAACTGAGCAATATACCTTATCTGCTTATCCTTTAATAACCATTGAAAATGAAGCGGCATCCATTGCCGATATCAAGGCCAATTCGGTCGTTTCGATGGATATTGCGGAGGATAAGGTGATTGCCATCAGAGCAAAAAGCAGCAGCATGACAATATCAGGAAAGGTTGCCGGCATTGTACTTGAACCGGAGTATATGCTAAAGGTAGATGGGGATGACGGGCAGGCATGGGAGCTGAGCACACTTGGCGGTGTTGCCGTGAAGAAAAATGGCAAAGCTGCTACACTATCGGATATTTATGAGGGAGATAAGGTGAAGCTCACCATTACCTTAAATATTATTTCAGCCATTGAAGCCACCAGTACCACTTCTGTATTTGAAGGCAATATTGTCGGGCTGAACATATCCTCTACTCCTGCAATTACCATTAAAACATCTGCAGGAGATGTGAAGGAATTTGCACTTCTTCGGGCGGTTAACCTCATTCGAAACGGTGCAGAGGCAGATATCTATTCCCTAAGACTAAATGACTTTGTCAAGGTTACCGCAGAGAGCAACACCGTGACCAAAATTGAAATCACCTCGGCAGTGGTGTCCTCCAGTATTACCGGCAAGGTTGAATATGTGAATACGGCTTATGGATATCTCAAGATAGAAGGCAACTCCCAGCTGGTATTTATCGGAAAGAGCAAGTTTTCAGACAATACGGGTGCCGCCAAGACGGTCAAAGATGTCCAGCAGGGTATGAACATCACCGCGTTTGGCGTAACCAAAATCGGCGGAATTGAAGCTACCTTGGTTATTATCAATTAGATAAATGAGTAATATGGGCAGAGGCAAAGTATAGATGCAGAGGCATACAATGCATGGGTATGCCTCTGTCCATTTTTATGTCGTGGCATATGTTTAAGTGGCAATTCATATGATTAAATATATGTAAAGCGTGCCTTGATTGCCACATAGCGGTATGGAAGAATGCGATGGTGCCAATCAAAAAACATATGGATAAAATGAAATCTGGAAGGATGTTTCCATGTCAAGTATCACATCTCAAACTGTACTAAAAGGTTCGGTCATTCTACTGACCGCTAATTTTATTGTAAAGCTCATCGGTGCAATATTTAAAATTCCGCTAGTCAACCTACTGGGAAATGAAGGGATGGCTTACTTTAATGCTGCATACACCATCTATTCCGGTCTTTTTGTGATTGCCACGGCAGGACTGCCGGTGGCTTTATCTAAAATGATTGCAGAGAGTAGGGCAAAAGGGAATTTATTTGAGACCAAAAGGATATTTAAAGTTGCATTTACCATCTTTATTAGTATTGGTATTTTGGGAAGTCTGACCTTGTTTTTTGGCGCAGAAAAGTTCGCAAACATGACCAATTTTGCAAGCTCGGATTTGTGCGTGAAGGCGATGGCACCAGCCATTTTCTTTGTGGCGCTCATGTCGGTATATCGTGGTTTTTTTCAGGGAATGTCCAATATGTACCCCACAGCCATTAGCGAGGTAGTGGAGTCCTTGTGCAAACTGATTATCGGATACGCCCTGGCATATATGCTCTTTGAATATGGACTTAGAATTGCCTCAGCCGGTGCGGTGGCAGGGGTCACCATTGGTACCGGTATTGGGTTTTTAACGCTCCTATCCATTTACATTTTTCGGAAAAACTCCATTTATGCAGGAGTGGATTCAAGCATTGCGGTGCGATCCTATCGCAGAATATTTGCCGAAATGCTGAAAATTGCCGTGCCCATCACCATCAGCGCATCTGTGTTTACGCTCACAACCTTCATTGACACCATGATTGTTGGCAGTAGGCTCAGAAGCATTGAGCATTTGCTCAGCGCATCGCGCGAGGTGCTCTATGGAATGTATACCGGCAAGGCGGTGACCATGTACAACATGCCCCCCACGCTGGTCACGGCGTTATGCCTCAGCTTGGTGCCTGCCATTGCAGGCGCATATGCAATGAAAAACTGGAAGGTCGTACAGAAGACAACGCTACTTTCCCTGAAGACCACAATCCTCTTTGCCCTTCCTGCGGCCGTCGGGATGGGGGTGATGGCGGCACCCATTTTACAGCTACTCTTCAGCACCACGGATGCGGCTCTGCTCCTTTCACTCTTATCACCGGCCATCTTTTTCGTGAGCATGGTCATGGTGACCAATGCAATCCTGCAATCCACGGGCAATGTGATGATACCGCTTGTAAACATTGGTGTTGCAGCTGTCATTAAGATTGTTATTAACTATGTATTGGTGGGCAATCCGGCAATCAATATTCTTGGCGCTCCCGTTGGTACGTCGGTTTGTTATTTTCTCTATATGGTCCTCAATCTATATTTTGTGATAAAGGTGACAAAGATACGTCCGCGTTTCTCGGATTTTTTATTCAAACCTGCTTTTGCGGCAGGCGTGATGGGGGCTGTAGCCTATCTTTCCTATCATTTTATATGGAAATATGTAAGCACTTTTGGCAGAGGCGGCATTGCACTGTCTCTGGCCTGCGCGATGGGTCTTGCAACACTTGTTTACGGATTTTTGTTACTCAAAACGGACTGTATCAAAGCGGAGGAAATATCTGCTTTGCCGATGGGTGCAAAAATTGCAGCCGTTTTGCATAAAATAGGGATACTAAGGAGCTGAAGGGCATGATAGAGAAAAAGAAGCGCTATGATTTTTCGGATTTGCTAAAAATTATGGATACGTTGCGAGGGGAAAATGGTTGCCCATGGGATCGGCAGCAGACCATTGACAGCTTAAGGCGCTATCTGCTTGAAGAAACCTATGAAACACTCGAAGCATGTGATACGGGAGGCATGAAGTTAGCGGACGAGCTTGGCGATTTGCTTTTGCAGATTGTGTTTATGGCTCGTATTGGCAGTGAAGACGGTAGCTTTGACATAACGGATGTGACCACCTGCATATGCAAGAAGATGATCACAAGGCACCCTCATATCTTTGCGGATGCCAAGGCCGACACGGCGCAAGAGGTGCTGAGTAATTGGGATACAATCAAACGAAAAGAACGGGGCATTACCAGCCATGCAGAGGCGATCATGGATATTTCAAAAAGCCTGCCGGCGCTGATGAGAGCAGAAAAAATTCAGCAGAAGGCGGCCAAAGCCGGATTTGATTGGGATGATATTTCGGGCGCAGTGGCAAAGCTTCTGGAAGAGGTTGCCGAAATGAGGGAGGCCATTGCACAAAAAGATGAAAAGGCAGCGGCCGAGGAACTGGGTGATGTGCTCTTTTCTGTGGTCAATGTTGCAAGATTTTTAAAGGTGAGTGCTGAGCTTGCACTTATTTCTTGCAATGAAAAATTCACGCAAAGATTTAGCATTGTAGAGCGCCTTGCGGCGGCGGAGGGAAAAATGCTGGAGGATATGACACTAGCACAAATGGATGTGCTTTGGGAACAAGCAAAGTTGCAGTTAAGGGAGGGTGCATTATGAGCTATTATGAAAAGACGCTGAGTACAGAAATTAAATTTAGAGGCAATATTATCACCGTTCGGCAGGATATGGTGGAGCTACCCAATGGCAAAACTGCATCCAGAGATGTGGTAGAGCACCCCGGAGGCGTGGGGATTGTCGCCTTTACGGACGAAGGAAAACTGCTGATGGTTCGCCAGTTTCGAAAGCCGGTAGAGCAGGAGCTATGGGAAATTCCGGCCGGAAAACTATCACCGGGCGAAGAACCTATCTCGTGCGGAAAAAGGGAGCTCGAAGAGGAAACCGGATATATTGCCAAAGAGATTGTTCCCTTGGGTGAATTTTTTCCTACTCCCGGTTTTTGCAATGAAACGCATTATCTTTTTTATGCGCCAAGACTTGCAAAGGGCAGTGTAAATTTAGATGAGGATGAATTTTTGCACGCCAAGGCATTTACCACAGAGGAAGTGATGCAGATGATTATCCTTGGCGAGGTGGTCGATTCCAAAACCATTTTGGGACTGTTTTTGGCAAAGGAAAAATGGCAAGAAGGACTCATCACAAAACCGATTTCCCTATAAGCTGTATGCGCTTTGCATAGCATGCAAAACCCTGCATAACAAGTCATTGATTTACCTTTGACGCACGACCAAAGTAGTATAGGTAAAAAAGCAGAGGCAAAAGGATGTCTCTGTTTTTTTATATAGAAGACAAGTGGGTTTTTAATAAAAAACAAAATTACAAAAAAAGCCGAATATTTGGCTTGACAAGGTAACTGATAAAATAATATAATGACATTGGAATTGTGCCCATCAAGGATAGGGAAGCAAATTGGAGATAAAGATGTCTATGTGGGCCGGCGCACACGAGAAACTGAGCATAAAAGAAGGAGTTGTGAGGTAGTGAGTTATTTTAAAGTGGATGAGTGGAATATCGTAGAGGAAGCCTTTGTACCAGAACAGAATGCATTTTGCGAGAGTATATTTTGTCTTTCAAATGAATATATGGGCTTGCGAGGGATGCTTGAAGAAGGCGTAAAATTTGAAAAAACATTTGAAGGTTCCTACATCGCCGGTGTTTATATTGAGGAAGCGCTCGGAGGAGGTTTCTGGAGAAGACCGGAGGATTCACTTACCACCAAAAGAATAGTATGCACCACCAACTGGATTGGGATGGAGCTATATGTAAATGGGCAAAAAATCAATCCGGCGCCGGAGAACATTCGAGAATATAACAGAACCCTAAGCATGAAGGAAGGCATTCTTTCAAGAGAATATATCTATAAAGCGGATGACGGGAAAGAAACATATGTTCAATTCCAGCGTTTTTTGAGCATGGATAATTCGCACATAGGAGCAATCCGCTGCACGATTAGCCCAATCAATTATAGTGGGGATATTTCTGCAGTGTTGACACTGAATGGTTATCCCTTTGGAAGAAGCGGGACAAGGTATTGGGTAGAGAATAGCAAGGGAGAAATTCCGTGTGGTGCATATGTGGCTATGGATACCATTAACAGCGGATTTACCAGTAGTGTTGCCATGAAGGTTTCCGTTAATAAGGCGGTGCAAAAAGAAGAAACTACCCAGCGCGAAGGGTTTGTATCTTATGAGGTAGCATTAAAAGCTTCGCAGGGCGAGAAGATTGTTATTGATAAAATTGTCTCGGTATGTAGCTCGAGAGATTTTGCAAAAGAAGATTTAGTCAAAGCATCTATAGACATTGCGGAAACAGCAGCAGCGCAAGGCTTTGATACATTGTTTGATAAACATCGTGCGGTATGGCGTGGAATATGGGAAGAAAATGATATTACTATTGAAGGCAACCCCAAAAGTCAGCAGGGAATTCGATACTGTATTTTTCAAATGAATCAAACATATATCGGGAAGGATCCGAGAATTAATATTGCACCAAAAGGCCTTACCAGTGAGTTTTATCAGGGGCAAACGTTTTGGGATACCGAAACGTATATGATTCCATATTATATATACACAAACCCGAAAGCTGCAAAAAATCTTGTGATGTATCGTTATAACACCTTGGAAAAGGCGGTCATGCGTTCGAAAAAATATTTTTTAGAAGGTGCCAGATATCCCATGTGCACAATGGACGGAGATGAGCATTGTATCGTATGGGAGTTTTCCCAAGGGGAAATTCATGTGAGTGCAGCTGTTGCGTACGGCGCATACCTATACATAGAATTATCAAAAGATGAAGAATTTTTGGCTCAATATGGCTTGGAAATGCTCATGCAGATTGCAAGATATTATGTTTCGCGCTCCTCTTATAGTGAATATAAAGGGGGGTATGTAATCAACGGAGTCACAGGCCCGGACGAATACCATGCCATGGTCAATAATAATTACTATACCAATGCAATGGCTAGTTGGAGCATAGAATATGCAATGACATGTATCGATAGAGTGGCAAAGCAATTTCCAAAGGAGCTTGAACGGGTATATGCAAAGATAAACTTTGCACAAAGCGAACTGGATAAATGGAAAGATGTCGTCGAAAAAATGTATTATCCGCATGAGGAAAAGATTGATGTTTTCCCTCAGGACGACGGCTACCTGTATAATGAATATGTAGAAATTAAAGACCTTCCGGAGGCTCAAATACCGCTGTATTCCAATTGGCCGGCAGGCAAAATCATGAGAAGCTCCATCCTCAAACAACCGGATGTGGTTTTGCTCATGTTTATGCTCAGCGATCGATATGACTTTGACACCAAAAAAAGAAACTACGATTTTTATGCACCAAGGACAATACACGACTCCTCCTTGTCCGTATGCATCCATTCCATCATGGCAAGTGAGCTTGGCTATCGGGATGAAGCATATGATTTTTACCTCAGAACCGCACGAATGGATTTGGATGATATTAATAAGAACACCCCAGATGGCTTGCACACCCCCAGCATCAGCGGCACCTGGATGTCAGTGGTAAACGGCTTTGGTGGAATGAGGTATAAAAGCGGTGTGCTCTATTTTGATCCGTATGTGCCCGATCAATGGGATGGGTATACTTTTAGGGTTGTATTTGGCAAGCATTTGATCTTCGTTGCGGTCAACAAATCAGAGGCTACTTTTAAACTCCTCAAGGGTGACAATCTTAGCATACAGGTGCGAAGTGAAGTGCTCGAGATAGCGCAAGGTAAATCGGTTACTGTTGAAACAAGGAAAAGGTGAATGCAGATGAGTAATATTGAAGCGGTGATTTTCGACCTTGACGGTGTGATAACCGATACGGCAAGATACCATTATCGGGCATGGAAAAGACTTGCAGATGAGCTTGGAATTTATTTTGACGAGACAATAAACGAAAGGCTCAAAGGGATTGATCGTATGGCATCCTTTGAGGTTATCCTCGAGCGTGCAACGACCACCTATTCGACCAGCCAAAAGGAAGCGTATGCGAATATCAAAAACGGCTATTATGTCGCATCGATAGATTTACTCTCTAAAAAGGATATTTTAGAGGGAATCGAAAGCTTCATTGGAGATTTAAAAAAGAATAACATCAAAATTGCACTTGGCTCAGCCAGTAAAAATGCAGATAAAATTATTGAAAGATTAGGTTTGAAGGAATATTTCGATGTCATTGTAGACAGCGCAAAGGTTGCAAAAGGAAAACCCGATCCGGAGATATTTGTAACAGCCGCCCACATGCTCGGCGTTGCACCTGAAAAATGCGTTGTGATAGAGGACTCAGCCGCCGGCATTCAAGCGGCGGTGGATGGCGGGATGAAGGCCATTGGCATTGGTGATAAAAGCCTGCTTGTGGGTGCGAATATTGTCCTTGCGGCAACAAAAGAACTGTTGTTGGAGCAAGTGATTCAAGTATAAAGCCGGCTGATGTTTGTGCAGGAAAAGCAAATTCTGTATTGGATTTAAAGAAGACCGATACAATCTCGAAATCTCATTGCGAATGCCACTTAAAACGCATTCCAAGCATTCACAACAGCTTTAGTATTTTTGCAGCCTGTTCGACCTGCAAAATGGTATCCGTTTGCTGAGCGAAGCACAGTGGAAGGTGATGTTCCTCGATTTTTGTCAACATGCCATGCTTTTTAACAACATTTCCAATGCTACAATTTTGTCCGTAGCCGCAGGTATAGCACTGGGAATAACCATGGGCAGAGACCTTGTAGAGGACTTGCATTTTATTTATTGTGATAAATTTATCTACAAAATCATGCACGGGATTGCTATCATTTCCTTCATACTGCGTACTGACAATGATAACACCCTTACCTTTCAGGCAAAAAGCACCCATGTGGCGGAAGCAAAATGTTCGCTCCAAACAAGCATGGCCAATGGCGCTAATGGTATTGAAATAATTTGGAGCGCCAAAAACAATGGCATCCGCACGTAGCATAGCATCCCCTATTTCGGCCCAGTCGTCTTGTAATTTGCACCGATTATCCCCTGCACATTGCGTGCATGCAATACAACCACTGATTTGCTTTTGAGCCAATGAAATGAATTCATATGGCTGCTCACTCTTATCTAGTATGGCACGAACACTTTCACTGGTTATTCCATTGTATCTGGCACTTGCGCTAATACCAAGTATCATAATAAAACCCCACCTATCAAAGTTGATTGATTATATCTACAGGAATAATACAAAGACGATTGATCGATGAATAAATTGTATCATGTTTTATTCAAAACCACAAGAACTTTTCAAATAGGGTCATTTTATAATGAAATGATAGAAAATCAACAAGTGAATTCTGATTGACAAGATGTAACCGAGATGCGATCATGATAAATTAAATAAAGGGAAGTGTATTTTATGGGTAAAAAGAATTTATCATTTATCTTAATCTCCATGCTACTGTTTTTGATATGTGCTTTTGGTGGAGGTGGCGTGCTTGTAAGCACGGCGGATGCAAGCGCTCCATTAGCCGATGGTGCGGGTTTTATCGGTTACGCTTCTCTTTCGGGGGATATTGTGACGATTACATCCAAGCTGTATGGGCCGCTCGCCAACCTCGCCACTGCAAAATTTGGAATAACCTATAAAAAAGATAAGGTGGATATGCTAAAAACAGATGGAACCACCATAGTGAATGCCTATCAAAATAGCGATTTTTTAGCAGATGCAACCATAAGCACTTTTGCGACCTATTCAAATATACCAACCGGCTATCGAAAAACCATAAAGGTTCTAGTGCACAGCTTGCCAACGGTATATTATGCATCTGTTGGTTTTGACAAAGTGAGCAGCGAACAACTCAGTATAAATTACAGTCCGGCTGCTGGTAATGAATTTACGACTATCATGAAATTTAAAATAAAAACGGGGCAAGCAACCGATTTGGCATCCATTAAGAGCTATTTTAACCTATCGGGGGAAGTTTCGGCGCCTACGCTGATTGTTACTGAGGGCAAAAAGTACATACCCGTGATTGCAAACTTTGCAGATGCGTATCTGGCGCCGGCCATGGCGCATTTAGACTATAATGCCATCGGTCCGGACACAACGCCTGCGCCAAGCCCGGTAACCAATCCCTCGCGCACAGCGCCCCCGGCGGCACTAGGCACTACTTTTATTTCGCAGGATACCTTCGATTTTGGTATGGCAGGGGTTACAGCGGCCCCGGGAGACACCGCGAATCTCACCAATATTTTTACCAGAAGAGGCACGGGCAGTGATAAATACTTATATTTTGATAAAACCTGGCCAGCACCTACTCCGCAAGGATATTCATCTCCTAGCATTCGCTACAACTTTGTCTCATCTGCATCAGGACCTTTTACCGTTGAATTTGATTATTTGCCGGTGGCAGAATCAAATGCTGGCATAAGCCTTGCCGTGAGTGGGAAGGACAACAATGGAACCAGTACAGAAAAGTCGTATATCCATATACTTCTTACCAAGCAGTATATCTACAATATGGCGGGGTATATAGCAGGCAATAGCAACGCAATATTCGATTATAATACCGACGCGTAAATGAACGACGGCACTGCAACTATAAGGCGCAAGCTACAAATTTATGTAAAGCCGGAGGAGCAAGCCTACGATGTGTATATCGATAGCTATAAGGTATCTACATATTCCTATGAATACCGCCATAAGGGTGCGCTGACATCGTCAGTATCTCCCGATTATCCTCCCGTGGGCGAGGTAAAATACACTTCATTTAGTATTTCTACGGCGTCGGGCCCCGGCATATACAAGGCGGGGTTTGATAATTTGAGGTCCTATGGAGGCATGCCCGACAATGCTATTTCGGATGTAGCGGAGCTGTATCTATCACCCACCGGCAGCGACACCAACCCAGGCACCCAAAGCAAGCCACTTCGCACACTTGAGCGGGCTCGTGATATTACTAGAAACTTTAATACTTATATGACGCATGACATTACAGTCTATATGGCGCAAGGCGATTACTATACAAGCAACACCTTCAACCTTTCAGACAAAGATTCGGGCACCAATGGATATAGAATCATTTATAAAAATAAAGATGCGGGGGGTAGTGCGCGCATTATCGGCGGCAAAAATCTAAACGGATGGACACAGGTAATCGGTACAAGTATGTATAAGGTCAAGGTAGGCACAGGGCTTACAATCAGCAATATATATGAAAATGAAAAGCTTGGCAGAGTTGCAAGATATCCCAACTATAAAGAGGATAAGGATTATCAGTCCAATTTCGGCAACTATCTCATTTCCCAGTCTGGGGATCCGGACGGATATTTCCTAAAATATTATGCCAATGACCTTAATCCTTCCGGCTGGACGAAATTTGCGTGGCCTACCAGTGCGAAAATCGTGTGGTGGTGCTATGGCGGCACACCCGACTGGGGCATGGATTATCGGCAGATTTCCTCCATTGATAGCAGTATTGATGAAAGGAAAATCAATTTTGCCACACCGTTTACCAGTGTGGTTTCGGATGGAACCAAGGCCAAGGATAGATTTTATATTGAAGGAATTTATGAGCTTCTTGATGCTCCGGGTGAGCTGTATTACGATGAACCAAACGGTGATTTGTACTATTGGCCAATGGATGGAAATCCGAGCAGTAGCACCATTTTACTTCCACAGGCAACCGGCATCATCAATGTAACAGGCTCTGCAATTGGTAAGCATGTTCAGAATATCACCTTTGATGGCTTGTATTTGTACGGTTCGAAATTTATCATATCTACAGGTTCAGGTGCAGGCATTAACCTTCGGCACACGAAAAACATTGATATCAAAAACTGCCATTTTAAAAATATAGGCGGCATGGGCATTAATGTATATGAAGATAATGAATATATCAATATTTACGGATGCTGGATTGAGCATGTGGGCACCGGAGGGATATGTGTATACAATCCGCT